>JAGCYN010000072.1 GCA_017960745.1 Alphaproteobacteria bacterium
TCTTTCAGTGCTGAAGATTTGTGTTCATACATTGCGTGCAGCAACGAAGCTTGGACCAGAGGCAAAACAATGCCTGAGGGAGAATGCTACGAGAAGATGGAAGATCTTCCGGACGGCGATGTCTGCTACATCAAGAAAGAGGGTTGCGACGAACAAATTGATAAGTCTCGGAAATGTGCAGAGATGGGGTATACAGAAACCTCTGACCTATCAAAAGACGGTTACGATTGTGATGCTTGTGAGATTGATGGTGAACAGTATCCGTATTGGAAGTGTACAGAGAAAAAGTGTCCGGGTGCGACGGTTTCACAATGTGAAGAATCCGATGATGGTGAAAAATGTGTCAAGTGTTACAAAGCGACGAAAGTTGGCGATGTTCAATGCTATTCACAAGTTAATGTGGATCCGGCATGCACCAGTGGTAGCAGAACTCTTGACGAAGCTACCTGTACCGCACAAGGTAAAGAGCGGCGGGTAGTCGGCGGCTCACAATGTGGCGGTTCGTGTTATGAGTGTGTCAAACCGTGTACTGATTGTAAGTGCGATATTACGGCGGCAGAATGCGAAGCGAACAATATGTTTCTTGATACCACTCACTGCAGATGCATTTGTGCCAATAATAGTCAGTGTTATAATAAAGCCGATAGCACATGCGGTGACAGATGGACGGCTTGTAAAGAGTACGTATCGGGTGTTTACAGCTATTGTATGGGCGCATCTCAAGCAGGGAAAAAGGAGTATGATGAAGGATACTGCAACAGAAAACTGAAAGAGCAAATGGCAACATGCGATAATTATCTGAATTACGAATGTCCAAAGTGTTCCAACGGTGGTTGTACCCATGATGCGACAGAGCCGAAATGGTGCTCGAGACTGGGAGATTTCTCTGGATATTATCCGGGAGCTTGCCCTCGATCTTATTAAACATAAGAGATTAAATAAAGGCGGGTGGATTTATCCCGCCTTTATTTATTGCCGAGCGTTGTTTTACGCGTCAAGAAAGATAGGTAAAAACAAAAAAAGCACCCGCGAGGGGTGCTTTTCTTATTGGTGCCAACAGAGAGACTCGCTTCTCGTTTAAGTTTACTTTCTTTATTTTAAAATTTGAAAACTTAAACTTCGGTCACTCGTTCCCATCGGCTTGCTTCGGGGTGCTCACGCTACCTTGCTCGCCGGGGAACTTCGCCCGTCGTTAAAAATTGCTCCACCGGAGCAATTTTTTGCCTCAGGCCCGCCCCAAGTGGGTCGGTCGTTCTCTACTGATACCAATAAAAAAGCACCCGCGAGGGGTGCTTTTCTTATTGGTGCCAACAGAGAGACTCGAACTCCCGACCCACTGATTACAAATCAGTAGCTCTACCAACTGAGCTATGTTGGCGTGTATCTGAGAAAGGCTTATATACTACCGATTTTTGAATGTCAATAATATTTTTATTGCTTAATAACTTTTTTTGTACCACTTTATAAACTCATCAATGCCCTGTTTGAACGTTGTCTGCGGGGTGTAGCCAAGCAATTCATGCGCCTTGCGCCAGTCACACACCGTCTTATTCACATCGCCCAGTTGCATCGGCTTTGGCTCGATAACAGCCTTTTTCCCCAGCGCGTCTTCAAGCGTTGCAATCATCTTTTTCAAACTGATCGGTTCGCCGCCGCCGAGATTGATGATTTCATAGCCGGTTTTTTCATAATCAATCGCCGCTTTAATGCCAGACAGAATGTCATCAATATAGGTATAATCGCGCACAGTCTCGCCGGTGCCGTACATTTCAATCGGTTGTCCGTTGTCAATCAGTCGGGCAAATTTATGAATGGCTAAATCCGGCCGCTGGCGCCGTCCGTAAACTGTAAAGAAACGCAACGCCACCACCTTAATGCCATATAAATGATGCCAAGTGTAACACAGTTGCTCGGTGGCCGATTTGGTGGCCGCATATGGCGAAATCGGCTCGGTTACTTTCAAATTTTCCGAAAATTCTTCCGCGGCACAGTTGCCGTAAACAGAGGATGATGACGCCACCACAAGTTTGGTACAGCCTGCTGTTTTCATACACTCTAAAATGTTGACCGTGCCCAAAATGTTGCTTTTCACATATTCCAGAGGCTGTTCCAACGACGGACGCACACCCGCACGCGCCGCCAGATGCACCACCACATCAAAACGATGCGCCGAAAATATCTTTTGCAATGCGGCTTGATCTTCAATATCGGCACGATATAGTTTATAACGCGGATTGTGTAAATGCGCGCTGACATTCTGCTCTTTGATGCGGATGTCGTAATAATCGTTAAAATTGTCAACCACCACAACCTGATGGCCGTCCGCTAATAAGCTGTCTGCCAGATTGGAACCGATAAAACCGGCACCGCCCGTTATTAAAATTGTTTTCATTTTCAACCTCTGTTCGAAATTTGCTTCGTTATAGCATCGGAACGCACGAATTTCAAGGATTTTCCATTTTAACGCTCCGTTGTCATTAAAATTATTTTAATATTTAGGCGCTACAATGGCAAAAAAAATATGTGTAGGTGTGATATGAAACGTTTATATTTTGCGCTCATTGCCGGTTTAACGACGGTGTTGAGCGGTTGTTATTTCAGTTATGGAAGATCGCCGTTCGGCAACTTTCCGGTTTGCCGTATGGAAACAACAGTAGCCGTCTATGACAGCAGAGGGGCATATACCGTGCCGGGCTGTGTTGATTATGATATGCTTGATGAGGACGGATACGAGGCTTATATGGCCGCCGGCGGTTTCCCGTATGTGGAAAACAATAAGTATTTTCCGAATCAGGTGGTGATGGAAAATTTAAATACGAGGGTTTTGGCTTTTTGCCGCGGTAGCGAATATGAAATCGAAGATTGCGTGGCGCGTCTGGAAATGTCTTGCTATACCCGCATTAACGAAATTCCGTATATGGCCGCTAAGTATGATACATTGAAAACAGGGACTTATCCGACACGCAGATGGCGTAACGGCGAAAACGTTCCGAGGTGGTAAAACGATGTTGGCTCACGTTCATACAATTGCTTTTAACGGATTAGAGACGCTGGATGTTGATTTGCAGCTGCAAATTTCTTCCGGCTTACCGGCGTTTAATATCGTCGGTCTTCCTGATAAAACAATTGCCGAAAGCAAAGAACGTGTGCGCGCGGCCTTAAACAGTATCGGCACGGAACTGCCGGCAAAGCGAATCATCGTCAATTTGGCGCCGGCCGATTTGTTAAAAGAAGGCTCGCACTTTGATTTGCCGATTGCGTTGGCAATTTTAGCCGGTATGGGAATTGTGGCCGCCGAAGATGTCGCCGATTATATCGTCATCGGTGAGCTCGGTTTGGACGGTTCGATTTTGCCGGTGAACGGTGCGTTGCCGGTTGCCATTCATGCCAATCGCATCTCTAAAGGATTGATTTGTCCCGAAACACAGGGCAGTGAGGCCGCGTGGTCGGGATTAAAGGATATTGTGGCAGCGCCGAATTTGTTGGCGCTGATTAACCATCTGAAAGGCAATCAACGTTTGCCGCAACCGGTTGCCAAACAAAGAAAAAGCAGTGTTTCGGATATGGATATGTCTGACGTTAAAGGGCAGGAAACCGCCAAACGTGCCATGGAAATTGCCGCCGCCGGCGCCCATAATCTTTTAATGGTCGGTACGCCGGGCGCGGGAAAATCGATGTTGGCAGCGCGGATGAATACCATTTTACCGCCGTTAACCACCGAAGAGGCACTTGAAACCTGCATGATTCATTCAATCGCCGGCGAATTGAAAAACGGCGAAATCAGCTTTGAACGCCCGTACCGCGATCCGCATCACAGCGCTTCGACACCTGCACTTATCGGCGGCGGACGCAAAGGTGTGCCGGGTGAAATTTCTTTGGCGCATAACGGCGTTTTGTTTTTAGACGAGTTGCCGGAGTTCGGTCGTTCAACGCTTGAGGCGTTAAGACAGCCGTTGGAAACCGGTTATGTATCTATTTCAAGAGTGAATTGCCATACCCAATATCCGGCGCGATTCCAGCTGATTGCGGCGATGAATCCGTGTCGGTGCGGTTATTTGGGTATGAAAGATAAGGAATGTTCGCGGGCACCGAAGTGCGCGGAAGAATATCAATCTAAAATTTCCGGTCCGCTGATGGACAGATTCGATATTCATATTCAAGTGCCGCCGGTCAGTCCGTGGGATATTTCGGATGAAAGAAAAGGAGAAAGTTCAGCTGCCATCAGAGCGCGTGTGGTTGCAGCGCGCCAAATACAGCAAGAAAGATTTGATGCACTCGGTTATCCGCATCTGCATACCAATTCACAGCTTAAAGGCGATGTTTTGGATGATGCGGTCAGACTGGAGGGCGATGCAAAGCAGCTTTTGGTGGGCTTTGCAGACAAGTCAAAGATGTCTGCCAGAGCCTATCATCGCACATTAAAATTAGCAAGAACAATTGCGGACTTGCAAAATCAAAAAAATGTGTCTAAAGTACACATGGCAGAGGCGTTGTCATACAGATATGTGATGCCGTCCAAACAGGTTTAGGAGAAGGATAATGAAAAACAAAAGTTTATTATATCTAATTGCAGCAGGGTTCGGTTGCGCGACGATTGCCGCCAGTACGGTGGCAACGGCGTATGATGCGAATCCGTACGGTTATGAAAAACCGGCTCCCCAGAAAGATTATGACGGCAGTCTGTTTCCGGGCGGCCCTTGTAAAAATTGCTCTAAGGACGGCAGTTTGTTTCCTGGCGGCGCTTGCAAAAGTTGTTCTAAGGACGGCAGTTTGTTCCCAGGACCGTGCAAAAAATGTGCCGAACGCAAGATTGAACAAGAACAATATGTGGTTCCGGCCGTTCAAAACTATGTTCCTTATACACCTGTTATTTATGCGGCCATGCAGCGTGATTGCTGCCACATGGCGCCGATTGCTTTGGATCATGTTGATTTCCGAATCAAAAATTACGGTATCGACGGTCCGTATTCCAACCGTTTAGGAAATTATCGTTTCCGTATTTTCGGTTGCCGCCGTTTCAACAAAGAAACCATGTTGAACAGCGGTCGTATTATGGAGAAAAATATCAATTTCTCTGCGGTGTTTGAAGAAACGGTCAGCGATTGCTACAGAGTATTGCCGTTGCCGAAAGATTTGTGCTTACAAACCGTTCCGACGGAATTACCTGAGTATATTCTTTCTGCCGAAATTACCAACTATTTCATGAACGTTTGCGATCAATATGATTGGGATAACGCGCAGAAAGTCAATGCCCGCAACGGTACTTCCGAAATTACCGTGGTTTGGCGTTTGATGGATTTAACCAGAAACAGAGTCTATTGGAAAGGCGAAAGCACCGGTTACGGTGAACTTTATCAGGGTGAGCCGAACGGTGAAATTAAGCTGATTGAACGTGCATTTGCCGATGCCGTTACCAATTTGCGCAATTTAACCGGTTTTGAAGATCAGTTGATGAGCCGTGTTAACCCGATTGACTTGGCGGCACAACGTAATGCGTTGGTTGAAGAAGAACGCGCTTTGAACCCGATTAAATGCGGTTACAGAAAAGAGTATGAATGCGTTAAGAGCTGTGAAGTCAGCAGACCGGGTGTTAATCTCGGCAATTGTTATTCAACCTGCAATTCCTGCGGTATGCCGTGCGGCGTTCCGGGCGGTTGCGGTTGCAACCAGCCGCCGGTTGTTCAAGAGTATGGCAACGTGATTGACACATCATCTGTTGTCAACAGCTGTATTGATGAAAACGGCGTTTTGCGTCAGGACGGTCAATGCCATGTGGTTGACGATACATGGATTGATACCGCCGGTGATGTGAAGTCTTTGGAACAGCTGTGCGTTATTACAACTGACCCTTGCCAGAACTTAACACCGGAAACCATTTATCGTATGCGTTCATCGGTGGTTCAAATTGATAGCCCGAACGGTCGTAAAGGCGCCGGTTTGTTGATTTCCGATCAATTTATCTTAACCTCAGGTGATTTGATTGATCATGCCAACAACCAATATAAGGTTAAAACCGTTCGTAACGATGTTTTGAGCGCGCGTGCCGTTCGTGTTAACCCGAGCAAGAACACAGCATTGCTGATGTTGGATGCACCGACGGAATATACGCCGTTGGCACTTAATCTGAACTTGCCGGAAGTCGGCCGTAACGGTTATATGACGCTCGGTTTGTTAGATGTTAAAGATTTCAAGAACGGCGAAGATTATCTGGAAAACAGCGCTCGCGTTGAAGGATATCGCTATACTGAAGAAAAGGGTGCCGAAATTTTGGCCAATACCTTTATTCAGAATGTGACTGTCGGCGGTGCTCTCTTCTATAAAGATTGCACGGTTAACGGTGTGGCTCATTCCGGCGTCAGAACTAATGACGGCTTGGATGTTTACATTCCGACCGAAACCGCTTTGCGCAGTTTAGGTATCAGCATCTGCGGCCATGCTTATGTTGAAGAAAGCCCGTGGCAACAGACTGTTTATAAGCCGGTTACCGAGCAGATTCAAATTATCCAGCAGGTTCCGGAAGTGATGAAACCGCAAGACAGAAAATAAAAAAAATAGCCCCGTCAGGGGCTGTTTTTTGCATCTTACAGTGAGAGGAAAATGCAGATGAAAATAAGTGAAAACGGACGTTCCATGATTGAAATGCTTGGCGTTTTGAGCATCGTGGGTGTTATTTCCGTAGGCGGTTTCAGTTTGGTCAGCCGTTCATTGACAATGCAACGGAATTCTCAGATTATTGCGGATACGGCAAGTTTGGCAACATCAGCCAAAAAACTTTCCTGCCAATATGACAGCGGTTATACTTCATATACATCGTATCTGGTGCAATCCGAAGAATATCCGACGAACTTTACCTATGATACGGCAAATTCAAGATTTGTCGGCGTTGATGATGTGACATATACCGTTGATCATACGACAGTCGGGGTGCATGAATACTATAAAATCAATGTCGGTGCCTTGAATGAAGATCAATGTATCCGTATGGCTACTTCCAACTGGGGAACACCGCAGTCTTCCGGTTTTATGGGTTTGGCTATCGGTGCATCTGATTCGAGAGATTGTATATTGGCCGGTTCATGCAGCGGTAGTACGGCAGCTACGGTTGCCAATACCGACGGCTATCCGATGTCGACCGCTAATGCGGCCACACATTGTTCGGGTAGCAGTAATGTCATTCATTTGTGGTACAAAGGTTGCCACTGATTAAGAATAGTTGAAGGAGAAGTTTGATGAAAATAAATGAAAAAGGTCGTTCAATGATTGAAATGCTCGGCGTTTTGGCAGTCATTGGGGTTTTAAGTGTTGGTGGGTATGATTTGGTCAGTAAAGCTAACAACAACCGCAAAGCGACGGCTGTTATTGATGAAATCGGTACGCTGGCGGCTAAGAGCCGGACCATCATGCGTGATTATGATGCCAGTACCGCTACCGGTAATTTGGTTGACGCGACTTCATATGTTCATGATGGTCGCGGTTATCCGGATTCCATGGAATATTCCAGCGGTAAATTTATCGGAACCGATGAAGTTGAGTATAAGGTTTATTATTCTAAGAGCGATCAGGTTTTGTTTATGCTTGAAGTAAGTAATTTATCAAACGATATGTGCATACAGATTGCTACAATCGGTTGGGGATCAAGATCTACAAACGGCTTTTTGGGTATGGATGTCGATGTATCTACGATAGAAACATTGCATAATACATTAACAAATACCGATGCAACAATCAGTAATAATACGGGTATTCCGGGTAATACATCACATCCGGTGCCGATGGGTGTCGGACGTGCCACGGATTTATGCAAAGATGATGTCACGATGCACTTTGCTTTCAGATAAAGCATCGGCTCTTTTATGCAAAAACTTCCTCGCTGCGGCGGGGAAGTTTTTTTTTAATTTGCAAAAAAAATTCATAAATATTTGCGCGTACTCTTGCATTGGTAAAATTTTCTTCCTATATGAAATTTTATAAGAAAAAAAAGGAGGATTTAAAACATGAGTAAAGTTATTGGTATCGATTTGGGAACCACCAATTCCTGCTTTGCCGTCATGGACGGTAAAGAGGCAAAAGTCTTGGAAAATTCCGAGGGCGCCAGAACAACGCCTTCCATGGTGGCCTTTACAGATACGGAACGTTTGGTCGGTTATCCGGCAAAACGTCAAGCGGTAACCAATCCGGAAAATACGCTGTTTGCCATTAAGCGTTTGATTGGCAGACGCTATGATTCAGCGGAAGTTAAAAAGTTTCAGGAACATTCGCCGTTCAAAATCGTTTCCGGTGATAACGGCGATGCGTGGGTAGAAGTTAAGGGACAAAAGTATGCTCCTTCGCAGATTTCTGCCATTGTGTTGCAAAAAATCAAAGAATATGCCGAAAGTTATTTGGGTGAAACCGTGGATAAGGCGGTTATTACGGTACCGGCATATTTTAACGACTCACAACGTCAAGCCACCAAAGATGCCGGTAAAATTGCCGGTTTGGATGTGTTGCGTATTATCAACGAGCCGACCGCAGCCGCTTTGGCCTACGGTATGGATAAAAAATCTTCCGGCACGATTGTTGTATATGACTTGGGCGGCGGTACGTTCGATGTTTCTATTTTGGAAATCGGCGACGGTGTATTTGAAGTAAAAGCCACCAACGGTGATACCTTCTTGGGCGGTGAAGACTTTGACCAACGTATTGTCAATTATTTGGCCGATGAGTTCAAAAAGGAACAGGGTATTGATTTAAGAACCGACAGATTGGCGTTGCAACGTCTGAAAGAAGCGGCTGAAAAGGCAAAGATTGAACTTTCTTCAACCACGCAGACCGAAATCAATTTGCCGTTTATTACGGCTGATATGAGCAGCGGTTCGCCGGTGCCGATGCACTTGAATATGAAATTAACGCGTGCCAAATTGGAATCTTTGGTTGAAGATTTGATTGAAAAGACCGCAGAACCTTGCAAAAAAGCTTTGGCCGATGCCGGCTTGAAACCGAGCGACATCAGTGAAGTGATTTTGGTCGGCGGTATGACACGTATGCCGAAAGTTCAAGACAAAGTTAAAGAAATTTTCGGTCGTGAACCGCATAAGGGTGTGAATCCGGATGAAGTTGTGGCCGTCGGTGCTGCCATTCAGGGCGGTGTGTTGATGGGCGACGTTAAAGACATGTTGTTGCTTGATGTAACGCCGTTGTCTTTGGGTATTGAAACATTGGGCGGCGTATTTACACGCTTGATTGACCGCAATACAACCATTCCGACACGCAAATCACAGGTATTCTCGACTGCCGAAGACGGTCAAACCGCGGTGACCATTCGCGTGTTCCAAGGCGAGCGTGAAATTGCGGCGCACAACAAATTGTTAGGTCAGTTTGATTTGGTCGGTATTCCGCCGTCTCCGCGCGGTATGCCGCAAATTGAAGTAACATTCGATATTGATGCCAACGGTATTGTAAACGTTTCGGCTAAAGATAAGGCCACCAATTAGGAACAGGCCATTCGTATTAAGGCTTCCGGCGGTTTGAGCGATGATGAAATCAATCAGATGGTGAAAGATGCCGAGGCCAATGCCGAAGCCGATAAGAAGAAAAAAGAAGTCGTTGAAGCGAAAAACCATGCCGAAGGTTTAATCCACGAAGTGGAGAAAAACTTGAAAGAATACGGCGATAAGGTATCGGAAGGCGATAAGTCAGCCATCAATTCGGCTCTGGAAGCAACCAAAGCCAGCATTGAAACCGAAAACTTGGAAGAAATTAAGTCAAAGACCGATGCTTTGATGCAGGCTTCCATGAAACTCGGTGAAGCAATGTATAAATCTCAACAGGCTCAAGGTGACGCCGGTGCAACACCTGGTGCTGACGGCGGTGCCTCCGAAGCGCCGAAAGATGATAATGTTGTTGATGCCGATTACGAAGAAGTAAAGTAATTTGAACATCTGACAATTTTTCAAGCAAAAGCCTCCCGTAAGGGAGGTTTTTTTGCTGTGAAGCGGCAAAAGTTCGGGTTTTGCGGAAAAAATACATTTACATCTTGCATTTATAAAATAAAAACTCTAAATAACCTACAAAGAAAAAATATAACAGGAAGAAAAATGGCAGATACCGAGTATTACGATTTGCTGGAAATCAGCAAAACCGCGTCACAAGATGAAATTAAGCGCGCCTATCGCAAGCAGGCGATGAAATACCATCCTGATCGCAATCCGGGCGATAAAGAGGCCGAACAAAAGTTTAAACAAATCAACGAGGCCTATGAGGTTTTGAAAGATGATCAAAAACGCGCGGCATACGACCATTACGGAAAGGCCGGTGTCAGCGGTATGGGCGGCGGTAATCCGTTTGGCGGCGGTTTTGATTTTTCAGGCGGTTTTGCCGATGTGTTTAATGATATTTTTTCCGAATTTATGGGCGGCGGTGGCAATCGCTCTTCTTATACGCAGCGCGGCAGCGATTTGCGCTATAATTTAAACATATCGCTGGAACAAGCGTTTAACGGCTGCGAAGAAGAAATTACGGTGCCAACCACCGTTAACTGCGAAAAATGTAACGGTCACGGCACCAAAGACGGTAAAATGCCGGAACAATGCGGCACCTGCCACGGCAGCGGTAAAGTACGTCGTCAGCAGGGCGGATTTTTTGTCTTTGAAACCACTTGTCCGACTTGCGGCGGCAGCGGTTATGCCGTCAAAGATGCATGCGATGAGTGCCATGGCAGCGGCCAGAAGAAAATCAGTAAAAAGTTGAAAGTTAAAATCGAGCCGGGAACCGATACCAATATGCGCATTCGGTTACGCGGTGAGGGAATGGCCGGTGTTCACGGCGGTGAAAACGGCGATTTATACGTCGGCATTATTGTGGAGCCGCATAAACTTTATGAGCGCAACGGCAATGACCTTTACACTTCGGTGCCGATTTCCGTCAGTTGTGCGATTTTGGGCGGTAGCGTTGAAATTCCGGGGATTGACGGTAAAAAGGTTGAACTGAAAATTCCGGCCGGCACGCAGAACGATACGCTGCTCAAAGTTAAAGGTGAGGGCATGCACGTTTATGCTTCAACAGAGCGCGGCGATTTGTTTGTGAATGTTAAAGTGATGATTCCGCATAAGCTCAATGCCAAGCAAAAAGAGTTGATGGAAGCTTTCCGCGCCGAAAGCGAAGGCGATGCCGCCGAGCCGGAAATCAAAAGTTTCTTTGATAAAATCACGGATTTGTTTAAGTAAAATAAAAGGCCGCGCGTTTGATAACGCGCGGTTTTCGTTTGCCGTCAGCTTATTCTTTGGTGATGAATTTACGAGCGTTTTCCGCATCGGCCGTGAAATCTTCCAATTCCTGTTCATGTTCGATTTCTTCTTTTAAGATTTTTTCTGCCATACGGAAGGTTTCGTAGTCTTTGCCGTGTGTCATGCCGCAAATCGCTTCGTAGCGACCGATGGCACAACGCTCGGCTTCCAAATTATCTTGCAACAATGCCCAAACATCAAAATTTTGCGGTTCGGCGTATCTGCAATGCGCCACTTCTTCCCACTCGGCCGGATTTAACAGCGGTGTACCGCCCAGTTGAATAATGCGGTCTGCCAGCCAACCGGCGTGTTTCAGTTCTTCGTCGGCATGCTCAAAAAATTCGCGCACGACTTCGGTGCGTTGCAGACCGATGGCAACTTTCCCGCCCATCCAATACTGATAATAAGCCAGCCACTCTTCGGCAAATGCGGCATTTAATGTTTCCAACAAGTGTTCAACGTCCAGTTTAGCGATTTTTTTAGCCATTTCTCCCATGTTTTTTCTCCTGTTATGATTGCACGGTGTATAGATATGCCTCAAACTTAAAAAATCAATGTTTACGACTATTTAACTTTATTTGCATATATATATTGCATAAAGTGGAGGCGTGTATGGTTTTGGTGGCACCAAGCTTACTGGCGGCCGATTTTCGGTATTTACAGCAACAAATTGAAACGGTTGAAAAAGCCGGCGCTGATTGGTTGCACCTTGATGTGATGGACGGACATTTTGTGCCGAACTTGAGTTATGGCGCCGATATTATTCGGCAGCTTAGGCCAATCAGCAAAATGTTCTTTGATGCGCATTTAATGGTTGCCGAGCCGCAGCGGTTTCTGCCGATGTTTGTCAACAGCGGGGTTGAACAAATTACCGTACATATTGAGGCTACCGCCGATTTACATCCGATATTTGCTTATTTGAAGGAGCACCGTATTCGCTGCGGGGTGTCGCTGAAACCGGCAACGAGCGTTGATGTTTTGCGGCCGTATTCAGATGAGATTGATAATATTTTAATCATGACGGTGGAACCGGGGTTTGGCGGACAGCAATTTATGGAAAACCAACTTGAAAAAATAGCGGCTGTCAAAAAAATGGTCGGTCATCGGCGCATAACGATTGAGGTTGACGGCGGTATCAATTTACAAACGGCGCCGTTATGCGTGAAGGCGGGCGCTGATGTTTTGGTGGCCGGCAGTGCAATTTTTAAGGCGGAAAATCCGGCCGAGGTCATCAAAAAAATGCAGCAATTGGGAGAAGTAAAATGACGACGATTATGATTGTTGAAGACGAACAGGCAATTTCTTTGTTGTTGAAATACAATTTGGAAAAGGCCGGGTATGAAACCATTCAAATTGCACACGGCAATCGCGTGCTTTCTGCCGTTGAAAAACATCTGCCGTCGCTGATTTTATTGGACTGGATGCTGCCGGAAATTTCAGGTTTGGAACTTTGCAAGATTATTCGCAACAATCCGGAATTGAAGAATATTCCGATTATTATGCTGACGGCAAAGGGGCAGGAAGAAGATAAGGTTCTCGGTTTGTCGGCCGGTGCCGATGATTATGTGACCAAGCCGTTTTCTGTGCCGGAACTGTTGGCACGGATTAAAACGAATTTACGGCGTGTCAGCACCACCACTGCACCGACACGCAAAGAATATCGATTTAATGATATTTGCGTGAATACGGTTGAGAAAAAGGTTTTCCGCGGCGACAATTATATTCAGCTCGGACCGACGGAATTTCGGATTTTGAAATTATTGGTTTCCAATCCGCGTCAGGTTTTTTCGCGCGATGATTTGTTAAAAGAGGTTTGGGGCAACAGCGTTTATGTGGAAACCCGAACGGTTGATGTACATATCCGCCGTTTGCGCAAGGCTTTGAACGAGTTCGGACCGGACTATATCCGCACCATTCGTGCTACCGGTTATTCGATAGACGATCATGAAGTTAAAGAAGATATGTAAATCTTAAGATTTTGATTCGTTATTTTTCTTTAATGTACTGTTTTATCGCAAAAATTTCATCAATTTTCATAGCGCCGAAATTGGTATGAATATTATCGATATATTTCGGGTAGGCCATGTAGTCGCCGTAATTTGACGTCAGATAGGTATCAATATCATTCAGCGTATAAAATTCATGACCGCAAAACTTTATCTTTTGCAGCGGAAAAATCGTTTCATAATCAAAGAAAAATGAATATTTCGGACCGTGCATAAAATCACAGCTGGAAAAGATGGCCGGTTTATCTTTTTCGGGCGCTTCAGGAACGCCTTTCATGATTTTTTCAAAGTGAATGCGGCGTAAATTCTGATGAAATGCGACCACGTCACCGCCTTTATACGGTACGCGGTATTTAATAATATCTTTTCTGACTTCGCGCGTCAGCTTAATTTTTTCATCCCAAGTTTCAACCTTGCGGCTGTACAGTTCATACGGAAAAACATCGACCCAAGCCAGAGGAATGTCTTTGTGCTGAATTTTAATCAGATTTGAAGAGCCGTTGGCACTGCAACATAAATTGAGCACTACATTTTCATCTTTGTTTTCCACGTTAAACAACGTTTTTAATTTTTCGTAATCTTCGCGCAACATGCCGATATCAATATCATCGTCCCACGGAATAAAATCGCCGTGGCGTACAGCACCGAGCAAGGTGCCGAAATCAAGCCAATAACGAATTTTATGCTTGCGACAGAAGGCATCGACAGTTTTTAATATTTTCAAATTGGCCAGTTGTAAATCGCGCATCAAACCGCGAGCCGGCGGAATGGTCGTAATATCCGGCAAGGCACAATATTCCAGCTTATTGATGCGTTCTCGAACATCTTGCAACACATCTCTGATTTGCGGTTTGGTTTGAAATACCGGAATGCCGCAGAAAAAATAGGTGGTTTTGTGCGGTTTAACTTTTTTCTTAAAAATCGCCATATTTTACTCCTTCGTTTGCAAGATATAATCTTCAAAAGTTTGTTTATACTGTTTCGGCTGTTTATCGTATTTATAACTCAGCTTTTGCACCGGACTTTCCTTGATGATTTTATTATACAGGCGCTTGCTGAACTTTTGCTGTAAATTTTCATACAAGGCCTCAACTTTTTCGTCATCGTAATAAAGCGGTGTTGCCTCCCATAATTGACGGCAGAAATCATTATTTTCAACCATCAAATCAAAAAACAGATGATAGAGAAAGTAATGGCAGAGATGGTTTTCGTGTTGCCAATAGGTTAAAAGTAACAGGCGCATGCCCGACATCATCGGGTGTTTGGCGTTGCTGACCAAAAACCAGCTGTTGTTGCTCAAAACTTGCGGAAAAACACGTAAGAAAGTCCGGCTGTGATAGGCAAAAAACGGTGCCTCTGAGATTTTATCCGGAATGCGTGCGCCTAAGAATACCGTGGCATCAAGCCAAATTCCGCCGTATTGATATAAAAGGCAAACGCGCAAAATATCGGAAAAATGGGTATTGGTAATGATGCCTTTGTGCCATTTTTGGAGGATATAATCTGGCATATCGATGTAAGTACTCAGATTTTCCGCGGTTATTACAATGACGGTTTTATCCGGATTATGCTGTCGAAGGCTGTTGATACAGGCTTGTACAATCGGCGGAGCATTTTCTTCGCCCTGCAGCCAACAGGTCCAGATAATGTTCGGTTTGATACCGTTGGTGTCTTTATCTGTTTCGTAAAGCGCGTACAAATAGCGACGCAGATATTTTTTATCAGCCAAGGCCAAGTATTTTTTACGCAAAAATTTCTTATTTTTCAGCGGTAATATACCTATTCCCAGCCGGATAAAAAACTTTTTGATTTTGGTTAAAAAATACCAGCTCATTTGCTCACCTGTTTCAACTTATTGTCTTTTCTGCCCAAACCGAAATTCATGCCGAAAATGCTTAAAATATAATATTGCTTGTGTGTCGGATCTTTGGCAAAATAAAAAATGTGCGTTAAGAAGCGTTGCAGTTTGAATTTAAGCAACTGCCACGGGGATTTTTTATATGGTGACAGTTGTGCGTATTTCAGCCACTCGTTTTTCTGCGGATGGCGGCAATAAGCGTGCCACGGTTTTTTTACAAAGCCGGTGTAATGAATAATTGTCGGGTTTGCAAATTTTTTAACAAACGACGGCACATTGAATTTCTGGTCTAAAAACTTAACTTTTTCATCCCACATGCCGTTCAAAATATCTTGATCATGTTGCACAATACGTTCTTTATTTTGCTGATAATAAGCCAAAGCTTCAGCCAGAAGATTATGCCCTTTAAGAACTTTGGTATTGAATAAAATCATGCCGGCGTTAAAATAGTGCCCGCTTTTCAGCCGCAAATTTTGTGCCTGAAAAGCGCCTTTTTCTTCGACTACACCGGCATAAAATCCGGATAAATCGGTGGCAAATAACTCATCCAGCGGTCCGGTAACAATCATATCACCGTCCAGATATAAAATTTTTGCAACATTTTCCGGCACATATTCCGATATTTTAAAACGATAAAATGTACTGATTGACATATACCCGAAATCCATATCCGCATATTGAGCAAAATCATTTTTTGAAATCAGATGCGGCACAATTCGGCAAGGTTTAATGTTGTTTAATTGCTGCAATTTTTGGACATCAACATCGGTTATATCATCGCTGATAATATGAAAAACAATCTGCGTTTGCGGCTTGGCGTTGGCTAAAATCGACGCCATGGTGGCCGAAGTGCATGATAAATATTTGCGGTCGGCGCAAAAATAAATGTGTTGAATATCAGACATTATGGTTCTCCAAAACTTGTCGAATCAGCTTTACCCACGCGGCAATCACCGTTTCCGGCGCATATTTTTGCATATCGCGGCGGGCAAATTCGCCCATCTTCTGCCGCAAATCGTGATTTTGCATCAAAAGGCGCAATTTTTCGGTCATATCCGGAATATCTTTCACCAGATAACCGCTTTTATCGTTGACTAAAATCCGGTTAATTGCCAGCGCAAAATCATAACCGATACCAGGTAAACCGAGTGCCAAACCGTCAGCCAAGCCGTAGCCGAAACCCTCAGTGTAACTCGGCAGAGCCACAATTTCAGAATTTAAGTATTCCTCGGTGATGTTGTGTGAAAAACCGGGGAACAGAATTTGATTTTCCAAATGATTTTCGGTGACCAACTGTTGCAAACCGGCCATATATTTTTTGTGGCGGCGTGAATTTTTGACTTTGCCGAAGAATTTGATTTTCCAATCCGGAAAATCTTTGGCTAACGGTATAAAGGCCTCAATCAAATCACGCTGACGTTTAGCGGCGGCAATTTGTGCCACATGAATAATCGTTTTGCCGTCAATGCCGTAATCTTTTTGTTCGGCCGGCAGCGGTACCTGATTGGGAATAACGGTCACCGGCACATCCGGAAATTCTGTTTGCACCATCTCCACAAATTCCGGCATCAAAACCTGAATCGCCGCCACGCGTTTGATGAGACGGTGATACAATTTTTTTTGCCACCGATGTTTTAAGTGTTTGGCAAACACTTCATCCGGCGGATTGTGCATCATCAAAATAATCGGAATATCGTGTTTGATACCGAACGTGACATTAAACAAATCCTGCAGAAAATAGCAGATGATAATGTCCGGATTGATTTGTTTGAGCGCGCGACCGAAACGCCATGTCGGCAGGCTTAAACGCCGACGCAGGCGATGCCATAAATTCAGCAGCGGATTTTTGGTTTTGCCGCTTAAATTGATTTTGGTAACCTTGTCGCTGATAGGGGCGTCTTTTTTGTTTTCATAACTGTCGCACAATAAAGTCACATCGTGTCCGGCCTTCACCAGATTGGTGGCAAAATTGCACACCCATTTGGTGGAAAAAGCGCTGCGATCGCGTGTCAATAAAATTTTAAGAGACTGTTGCAACATGATAATAGCCCTCACACATAGTTTTTTCTATACCGCATTGTACGGGTATAATCAAGCTTTTTATCAAAACGATACGCATAAAAAAAGCAGAGTTTCCTCTGCCTTTTTTCAAATCTTATCGACAAGATTATTTCTTGCAGCTTTTGCAACAATTTGTGCCGTTAACACAATCTTGCAGATATTTGCCGGCTTTGAATTTAGCAACTTTGCGAGCCGGAACTTTAACGGTTTCACGCGTTCTCGGATTGATAGCGGTGGTTGCAGCTCTCTTAGAGGTGGCAAAAGTACCGAAACCGACCAAACGAACGTCGTTGCCGGATTTCAACGCATAAGAAACGGAAGAAATAAATGCTTCCAAAGCTTTGGCAGAATCTGTCTTGGAAAGACCGGATGTAGAAGCCATGCTGTTAATTAAATCATTTTTATTCATTTTCATAATCCTTTTATTACTATTTATGTTACAGAGATTAAATCTCACTGTTTATTGAGCGGTGTGTTTTATAAAATGTCAAACAAAACAATTATTTTTCCCCAAAATACTGACAATTCGGCTATATGCTTTTTATTTTGTGAGTCAATTTGATTCGTGTTTGACAAGCGCCGCACAATTAAATAGACTGATACCCTGATAATGGAGAAAATGATGAAACGTTTGATATTACCCTTAGCGTTGGCGGCTCTTTTGAGCGCTTGCGGCGATTCCTCGGATGTTGAGATATATAATGAAAACAACACCACGGTTATGAACGGCGTGGTTTATAATATTGATGAAAAGCCGATTAACGGTGTGTATAAAATTTATTATTCCAACGGTAATGTCAGAATGGAAATCGAAAGCAAAAACGGCAAGCCGAACGGCGAGGGCAAGTTTTATAATGAAGACGGCGTCCTAAATTACAGCGCGCATTTCATTGACGGTGTTTTGGACGGGGCGATGCTGAACTATTATCCGGACGGACGTGTGCATAATGAGTTGCATTACACCGACGGTAAAATGGAAGGTGCGCAAAAGACTTTTGACGAAAAAGGCGCTCTGACCGTCGAAGCCGTGTTTGAAAAAGGAAAAGCGGTCAGCGGCTACACCGTTATTGACGGTAAAAAAGTTGAGTTGATAGCCGAAGAACTAGCAAGTTTGGAATAATTTTTTAAGCTTATCCGTTGTTTTTTTACATTTCTTAACTATATAAATGTTCTGGTTTTGTTTCCTTAATAAGGTTTTAAGGCAAAAAAACGAATCGGGAATTTTAAATAAAATATATATAATTCAATGAGTTAGCTAAAATCATAAACATTTCTGTTTCGCGAAGGTCAAAAAAAATTTTAAAAA
>JAGCYN010000073.1 GCA_017960745.1 Alphaproteobacteria bacterium
GATGGTGCCGCTGACCGTGCCGTACACGCTGAGCGACTTGGCTTTAATATCGCCCAAGATGTATCCGCGGGTGCCGATAATCACCTCGTTGCACATAATGTTGCCTTCCAGCTTGCCGTCAATATGAATGGTGTCGCCGCCCCAAATATCGCCTTTGATTTTGGCATCATAGCTGATGATACTCGGTACCGGCGTGTTCGAACCGCGGCTCATACGCGCAATTTTCAAATAAATCAAACGTCTTAAACTGCTCATGGAATTTCTCCTTATGATTTATTCATATTGCGAATATTCACAAATGTCAACGGATTAACATTGCGGCCGTTGTATAAAACCTCATAATGCAAATGGCTGCCGGTGGCGCGGCCGGTGCGCCCGACTTCGCCGATGGCCTGATTATATTCAACCGTATCGCCTTTTTTCACATAAATTTTATGCAGATGTGCGTATTTTGTGCTAAATCCGTTGCCGTGTCTGATTTCCACCAAATTGCCGTAGCCGTTGTTTTGAAAACCGGCGCTGACCACTCGACCGGCAGCCGGCGCGGATACGCGGCTTCCCTGTGCCGCGCTCATATCAAGACCTTTGTGGCGTGCCAACGTGTTTTTGAACGGATCGGAACGACCGCCGAAAGTGGATGACAAATGATAGCGATACACCGGTGCGCCCAACGGCACGTTTGCAAAGGCTGCTTTATAATTATCTAACAGCTCTATCTGTTTGAAAGTTGATGATATTTTATCCTGCAGTGCAGGGCTGATTTCTATATCCTTTATCGGCAGATAGGTGCCGCCCTGCCCGTCTTTGATGTTTGACAACGGATTAAAATATTGTTTTTGATTTTTCAGCGACTTGTTGATTTCCGCCAACGTATCTTTAATTTTATCGATTTCCTGTCCCGATAATTTTTCGATTTTATCTAAGATAGCCACTTCGGCACTTTCCAGACCTTTCACGTTTTTCTGCAAATCTTCAAGTTTGGCGCCGAGCTGCGATATTTTCTGCTTCAAAACATTGTTTTCCTGCAAGGCTATATCTTTTTGCAACAGCGCCTCTTTTTTGGTGATTTTTTCCTCAACCTGTTCCTGATTAACCCAATCTTCATCAGTTATTTTTTTAATTTTATCTTCCACCAACAGCGCTGTTTCTTTATAATTATTGATTTCTTCCAGCCCGTTTCCGGCCTCTTCCACCGCAGCCATGACTTCTTTTAAATTGCTTTGCAAAGCGCTGACATCGGACATTAAATCAATGTATGCGTCGCGGGTTTTATCCAGTTCCTTATCCTTGCGGTGAATAATTTTGGCTGAAACATGATAGTAGTAATAGTTGTAGCCTGACCAGCAAATCAATGCCGCCAGCAACATCAGCATCCAAACCTGCAAACGGTGCGAAATGTTGAAAACCATCGCGCGTCCGCCGCTGCGAAAGATGATTTCTTTATCGGCTAAAAAAGGCTTTTTTTCAACATATACGACTTTTTTCTTTTTAAACTTGTATCTGTTTTTTTTCAAATATGTCTTCCTTCTCGGTTTTAATACTTATTGCCCTTATACACGAAAAAAAATAAAATAAAAGCATTATTTGTTGTCAAACACAGTTTTTTCATGGACATTACACAAATTTGTATTATTTTATCCCTATGGAGGATACTGCAATGAATTTCAGTAAATATAAGATTTATCTGTCAAAAAAAAATATCGCCGTTGCCGTTATCGGTCTTTTGATTGTTGTCTGGGGCCTCAGATTCATCACGCACAGAGCCGATAATCAAGGCTATAAAACCCAGCCGATTGTGGAAGGCGATATTACCGACAGCATTACCGCTTCGGGCACCATCAATCCGCTTTCTACCGTTTCCATCGGCACTCAGGCATCCGGACGCATTGCCGAAATTTATATTGATTATAACTCTCAAGTCCGCAAAGGTCAGCTTTTGGCACTGATCGACCAAGATAATGCCAAAGCCAATGTAGCGCAAAGAGAAGCCTCGCTTGAAATTGCCAAAGCGCAGGTGGCCGTGGAAGAAAACAATATCAAATATTATAAAAAAGCGCTTGACCGCATTTCCAAATTAAATGCCTCCAAATATTCCACCGAAAAAGAGTTGGAAGCCGCCGAACGCG
The DNA here is from genome assembly GCA_017960745.1 of Alphaproteobacteria bacterium. Lineage (GTDB taxonomy): Bacteria > Pseudomonadota > Alphaproteobacteria > RF32 > CAG-239 > RUG410. Next base: position 2,127 of record JAGCYN010000073.1, read on the forward strand.
ATTATGATAACGCCGTGGCACAACTGGCTTTGGAATTGGCTCAGGTTAAACAGGCCGAAGCCGCACTGAATTCGGCACAAACCGAACTTTCATATACCGAAATTCGTTCGCCGGTTGACGGTGTGGTCATTTCCAAATCGGTTGAAGTCGGACAAACCGTGGCCGCCAGCTTTTCAACCCCTGAATTGTTCTCGGTGGCCGAAGACTTAACCAAAATGCAAATCGAAGCTTCCGTCGTTGAAGCCGATATTGCCAAAGTCAAAGAAGGTCAGACCGCTCGCTTTACCGTGGACAGCTATAATGATGATTATTTTTACGGCAAAGTCGTTCAGGTTCGTAACGAAGCCGTGACCACTTCCAATGTAGTAACTTATACCGTGGTTATTGAAATTGATAACAGTGCCTTGCGACTGAAACCGGGTATGACCGCCAATGTTGAGATTATTACCGCCGAAGAAAAAAATGTGTTGTTGGCGCCAAATCAGGCTTTGCGCTTTTATCTTGATGACAGCGCAACCGCCAAACGCTATCAGGATCGCGGCGTTTGGGTTATGCGCGACGGCAAACCGACACGCATCAGCGTTCGGATCGGTGTCAGCGATGACAGCAATACGGAGATTTTTTCCGATGAACTGAAAGCCGGCGACGAAGTCATTGTTGCCAAAACCGGCAAAAGCGTTAAAGCGCCGAACATGAGAATGAGGATGCCGCGCTGATGAAACCGCTGATTTGCTTAAAGGATATTCATAAAAGCTATCCGCTGGACGGCTTCGACTTGGAAATTCTCAAGGGAATTGATTTGACCATCAATGCCGGTGAATTTGTGGCGATTATGGGACCTTCCGGCTCCGGAAAATCAACGCTGATGAATATTCTGGGCTGTCTGGACACCCCATCATCCGGACAATATCTGCTTGACGGCAAAAATGTTGAAAATCTGAATGCCGATGAACTGGCCGTTTTACGCAACCAAAAAATCGGCTTTGTGTTTCAGGGTTTTAACCTGTTATCGCGCACTTCGGCAATCGAAAACGTCGAGCTGCCGATGGTTTATGCCGGTTTAGACGACGAAACCAGACGGCAAAAAGCCGAGGCCGCCCTCATCAGTGTCGGTTTAAAAGACAGAATGCACCATTTGCCGAATCAGCTTTCCGGCGGTCAACAGCAACGCGTGGCGATTGCTCGCGCCATTGTCAACGATGCGCCGATTATTTTTGCCGACGAGCCGACCGGCAATTTGGACACCAAGATGAGTGTTGAAATTATGCAGCTGTTCACCAAGCTTAACCGAGATTTGAAGCGCACCATTATTCTGGTTACGCATGAAGAAGACATTGCCTTATATGCCCAGCGCATCATCAAAATCGTCGATGGTGAAATTCACTCTGACAGTCTCAACAAAGCAAAGGCCAAAAAATGATTGAATTAAAAACCATATTTAAAATTGCCTTACGCGCCATCGAAGCCAACAAAATGCGCTCGATTTTAACGAGTTTGGGTATTATTATCGGTGTGGCTGCCGTTATTATCATGCTTTCCATCGGCAACGGCGCTCAAATTTCGTTACAAAACGAAATGCGCAGCATGGGCACCAATTTAATCATGATTCGTTCCGGATCCTCGACTTCGGGCGGTGCTCGTATGGGACACGGTTCGCAGCCGACGTTGAAAAACGGCGATGCCGACGCCATACAGGAAAAAATTGCCACGGTTCATCTGGCTGTGCCGGTGATGAATGACAGCGGACAACTGGTTTACGGAAGCACCAACTGGGCCACCAACATTGTCGGTACCGATAACCGTTATTTCGAAATCAAAGAATGGGATTTGGCTTATGGACGCTATTTTTCGGAAACCGATATCAAAAACGCCAACAAAGTTGCCATTTTGGGGCAAACTGTGGCCAGAGAACTGTTCGGCGATATTGATCCTTTGAATAAAACCATTCGCGTTAAAGGCATTCCGTTTACTGTTATCGGCACCCTCACCGCCCGCGGTCAAAGCGGTCCGGGACAAGACCAGGATGATATGATTTATCTGCCGCTTTCCACCGTGCAGAAAAAAGTTTCCGGCACCCAATTTCCGGATATGGTCAATATGCTGATGCTACAAACTTATAAGGCAGAGGATACCTACACCTCTCAAGAAGAAATTTCGGCATTGCTGCGCCAGCGCCACAATTTGGGGCTGAACAAAGACGATGACTTTACCGTGATGAATTTAACGCAATTTATGGAAATGATGCAGAGTTCAACGCAGATTATGACGATTTTCCTCGGTTTTATTGCCTCAATCTCGCTGGTTGTCGGCGGTATCGGGATTATGAACATCATGTTGGTGTCGGTAACCGAGCGCACACGTGAAATCGGCATTCGAATGGCGATTGGCGCCAAGCGCTGGGATATTCGGCTGCAATTTTTGATGGAAGCGCTGATTTTATCGCTGCTCGGCGGATTGATGGGCGTTGTTATTGGCATTGTCGGGGTTTATGTTTTGCCGATGATTACCTCGACTTTTCCGGCGGTATTATCCACCTTTTATGTGGTGTTGCCGTTCAGTTTTTCCGGTATTGTCGGGTTGTTGTTCGGTTTCTTTCCGGCTTACAAAGCTTCACTGTTAAATCCGATTAACGCCTTGCGCTATGAATAATCGCCTCAGCAACCAGCCGAACGTTTTGACGCCTCTTATTTAATTATCAAACGGATACAAAAAAAGCCCCGTATTTATCGGAGCTTTTTTCTGCATTCAAATTAAAACTAATCACGATGTTCCAAATCAATCGGTGCATCTTCCGCCGGTTTTTCCGGTTCCGGCTCTTCCTCAACCTTATCTTCGGTTTTTTCAGACGCTTCGGCGGTTTCTGCCGGTTCATCTTTACCGTCTTTAATATAGTTACCCATAAATTGCAAAGACTCGGCAATTTCTTCCGGCGTATTTTCTTCATCATCTTTCTCAGCAGCCGGTGCATTTTTCTTATTTTCAATATCAGTTTTTACCTGTTGAAGTTTGGTGTTTGCTTTTTTGGCACCTTTTTTGGCAGCCGCAACGCTGTCTTTCATTTTAGCTTCCAACATCTGTCGCAATGCCGGCAATTTTTCGGCATTGAAAATGGCCAAAACAAAAATAAATACCAGAAACCAACCCATAAAACCACCCATTTTTATCTCCTTTGTTTTATTGTTTGCGCAAACGATTTAACACTTCCGTTGCATCATAGTGATAGTCATACGATATTATATTTTTCAGCATTGCACAATAATTATTTTTAATCTTTTCATAATCAGAAAATTTATCTGTTTTATCAATAATTTGTTTAATTTTTTTCAAGCGCTCGGCTGCCTCGTCGGTCAATTCCGCGCCGCTTTGACACAACGCCTCATTGGCCGCAAAATCCGCATTTCCCAAACAAACGGCATCACAGCCGGCAGCCAGGGCCCTCCGCGTTCTGTCGGCAATTGTGCCGGAAAGTGCCTGCATCACAATGGCATCCGAAACCAGAAAACCGTTAAAACCGATTTCCTGGCGAATCGTCTGTTGAATGGCTTTGGCCGAAAAAGTAACCGGATTTTCGGCATCGACGGCTTGCAGTAAGATATGAGCAGCCATGCCCATCGGCGCATCAGCCGTTGCTTTGAACTGTGCAAAATCACTCTGCAACGTTGCCAAATCGGCATCAATAATCGGCAAAGTCAGATGCGGATCCGCTTTGGTGCGGCCATGTCCGGGCAGATGTTTGATGCAAGGACAAATCCCGTGGCTGATATATTCATGAACCATCACAAATCCGAATCTTCCGTGTTCTTTTGGAAAACAGCGACCGGCTAAAACATTCGAGGTTTCCGGCTGCATAATATCCAATACCGGTGCAAAATTAACATTGATGCCGCTGTTTTTCAAGTCGTGGCTAATGAGGTAGGCATGCGCTTTGACCAATTCCGTTGTGTTTAAATTTTCCGCCGCCGTTACCGCCGTGAATTCCGGCTCAAGCAAACGTCTGACGCGGCCACCTTCCTGATCGACGGCAATCAACACATCATCGCGTCCGATAACCTCTTTAATTTCACGCGTCAATGCGCTTAACTGCGCGTTATCTTGAATATTGTTGCAATATTTGGCAAACAGGCAAACGCCTAAAGGGTTATATTGCGCAAAAAGTTTTTTTTCCGCCTCGGTCAAGGTTAAACCCTGACATGATAAAAACGCCGGTAAAATTTTTCGCATTTAACGCTCTTTCGCAATACAATCCGTCAAGCCTTTGGCTTTCAATGCCGCACAAGCGGCCTGTGCTTCGTTTTTAGAAGCAAAACTGCCGGCGCGTAATTTGTAAATCACGCCTTGGGCGCCCAAATCGGCTTTTTGAACTTCGTGCGTATACGATTTCAACTGCGTATATTTGGTACTCAGCGTGTTCCATGTGTTTTCAACGGCAGCCTTATTTTTGGATGCCACCAACTGAATTTGCCAATTACCGCCTGTCAACACTTCCGGTTTGCTCGGCACCGTTTCTTGTTTTTGCGGTGCGCTTTTTACTTCCGTTGTTTTCGGTGTCTCGGCCTTCGGCGTTTCAACTTTTGCCGTTTCAATAGCACCATCGGCTTCGGCTAAAATATCTTTCGGCTTATTGTTGACAACATCGGATATTGCTTCGTCTGCGGTTGTGGTTGCCGTTGTCGTTGCGGTATCGGTTTCTTCTGCTACTTCATCGACAATTTCATCCAAGTTATCGGCATTTTCATCAACGACTGTTGTTTCATCCGGCACAATATCCGGCAATTTCGGCTGTTCAGGTGTCGGCAACAGGTTTTCAACCACGGTATTGTCGATATCTTTCTTTTCAACAATGCTGTACACGTTTTTATCTTGATTCGGGATTTCCATGCCGCCGGGATTTTCCGGTTTGATTTTAACGGCAGTTTGCGGACGGCGAATAACCGGAATTTCTTTATTTTGCTGCTTATATTGCGGCATCAACACAAACCAGCCGACCACACAGGCCAAACCGATACCGGCGATTGTTCCCAGAAAATTATTGCGAGAATGCGCCAATTCGGCACGATGCTCTTCCAGCGTGGCAATTTTTTGTTCTGCCACTTTTTGCTTAAATTCGCTCAAATAATCGTCGTTTTTACCGAAAAAATCCTGATACATAGCTTTTCCCTCTTTTAATCTTAATCAGATTTTAGCCTTTTAAGGTTTAAAATAACTTAACATCGGAAAAAAAACTTTTATTTCATAAAAAAAACGCTATAGTAAACCCCATAAGAGGTTGTCTATGAAAATCGCCACACTGAACATCAATTCAATCAACGCCAGACTGGATAATTTATGCCGCTGGCTGGCGGACAATTGTCCCGATGTGATGATGCTGCAGGAAATCAAAACCGAATTTAACAACTTTCCGTTTTTTGAACTGCAGGCGCTCGGCTATGACGCCAAAGTGCTGGGACAAAAAAGTTACAACGGCGTGGCCGTTCTCAGCAAGGAAAAATTGCGTGTGAGCGCGGAAAATCTGCCGAATTTTCAAGATGAAAACGCGCGCTATTTGGAATGTGAAATGCAGCACGGCGGCCAAATTTACACCGTCGCTTCGATTTATCTGCCGAACGGCAATCCGCCGGCATCACAGCCGCAAGATACAACAAAATTTACTTATAAACTGCAATGGATGGATGCCTTTTTGCAACATGCCGAAAATTTGCGGCGGCAGAATAAAAAGGTTATTCTGGCCGGTGATTTCAATGTGATTATGAGCAATCTGGACGTTTTTAATCCGGAAATGTTTGCCGGCAACGCGTTGTTCCGTGAAGAAGTGATTGAACGGTTGCGGCTGTTAACCCGTTCCGGCTATCGCGATGCCTATCGCACGCTTTATCCGACGCAAACCGGTTACACTTTTTGGGATTATACCAACGCCTCTTACCAAAATGACTTGGGAATGCGTATTGACTACATTTTTACCTCGCCGTATCTGTCCGATCGTTTGCAAAATGTTCGGATAGAACGGGAGTTCCGCGGTTGGGAAAAAGCTTCCGACCACACTATTTTATCGGCTGAATTTGAGGAGTGAGATGAAAAAAATTTTTCTTTTGGCATTATTGCTTTGGCATACCGATGTGACGGCCGCCGAAATCGATCAAAAGCTGTTGAACGAAATGCTGACAACGGTTAACCGCGAATATTTGGAACCGGTTGATAATGAAAAACTGATTGTGACCGGCATTCAGGCCATTCATGATTTGGATCCGAGTTTGGTCTTTACCAAGGGCAGCAATCAATTCTATATTTATCGCAACCATCAAATTTATCGGATTGTGCCATTTCCGAAGGATGTATCTAATTTAATAGAATGGATTAATACATTATCTCAACTTATTGATATTTCAACTGAAACGTCAGATAAAGTTGCACTCAAAGATTTTGCCGTGCCGGATTTGGTGATGCAAAAAATGACCACCGCTTTGGATGAATATTCGCATTATTATTCGGCCTATGAATATAATGAAGAAGAGGAAGAAAACGCCATTTATACCCTTTACAGCGACCGCATGATCGGGAAAACTTTATACCTTCGGATACGTATTTTTAACCAACAAACCGCCAAACAAGTTGAAAAATCGCTCAAAAACCACCCAGATGCCGAGGGTGTGGTGTTGGATTTGCGCGGCAACAGCGGCGGCATTTTTAACGAGGCGCTCAAAGTTGCCGGTCTGTTTACCGATAATGAAATCATTACTTACACGGCCGGCCGCGATAACAAAAATATCCATTATTACACCTCTAAACCGGGAACCGTATTCAGCGGTCCGATGGTGATTATCGTTGACGGCAAGACCGCTTCGGCGGCCGAAGTGTTGGCCGGCGGTCTGCAGGAACAGTCGCGTGCTAAAGTTATCGGCACCCGCACCTTCGGCAAAGGCACCATTCAAAGTGTCACTACAATGAGCAACGGCGGCAAGCTGGTGCTGACTACCGAGCAATTTTTTACCCCGTCCGGCAAAACCATTCATCAAAACGGCATTGTGCCAAATAAGTGCCTGACCGAAGAAGACGGCGAATGCAAGGCTGAAATTCGTTCATTAAACGATGAAGATGTCGAACTGGCCGTGAAATTATTAAAAAATGAAAAATAGAGAAAAAAACTATTGACAACCCACGCAGAATATATATACTGCGCGTAAATGTTTGATGAAAAAACTTTAGAAAAGAGTAAGAAAAATGGCAAAAGCAGTTAAAATTAAAATTAAATTGGAAAGCAGCGCCGGTACTGGTTCTTTTTATTTGGCTGAAAAGAATCCGAGAACACATCCGGAAAAGCTGGTGGTTAAGAAGTACGACAAAAAATCTCGCAAACACGAAGAGTTTGTTGAGAAGAAAATTAAGTAATTCTTCCGTAAACAAATTAAAAAAAAAAGAGCCGCAAGGCTCTTTTTTTGTGGTCATAAACTTTTTCTAGTTCATAAAAATATCATGTCCTTTAGATGACATCTGCGTAAATTGCACCCCGTTGTCATGTTTCTTTTCTTTTTCATGATATTTCTTTTTGATTTTATCCAGTTTTGCGATTGTCTCCGGTTCATCAGCGGCCAATGCACGCAATTTATGATCCAAACCATTATACATCACAATGTCTTCGCGACGCTTTTCCGATAAATCAATAAACTCATTGATGGCGCTTTTCAAAATCACTTTTTTCGCCTCAGGGTTTTTCACCAATCTTTCCAGTTTATTGAGCGCCCGAATACGGTTGCGTCCTTTCAGCAATTCGGCAATTTCAGCCTGGGTTGCAATATAAGCCTCGGCATCTTGAACTTTCTGCTGTTCGGCGATCGCATCCAAAATATCAAGCTTATCTTCCAAAGCCGTGGCATATCCCAGCGCCATACGATAATGTTCCGTGATTTTATCTTTGCTCGACTTTTGATTAAAACCGCGTACTTCCTTAATTTCAGCCAACGTTTCGGCATACAATTTATGAGCCAGATACAAACTGCTGTTGTCATCGGTGTTATCCATCACGCGGTGACAGGCATCCAATATATTCTGAGCGTTATAATGCGGTTCGTTGAGCAAAACATCTCGAACATTCATAATCAGACCGATGTTGGTATCGGTTTTATCCAAAGCCTTTTTCAAAAATGCAACCGAACGATTGTGTTCATCGCGTGTGCTTGAGGCTACTCTTTGCATCGAATATTTTTCATACACCATCGCCACATTATAGTAGTACCAAGCCAAAATTTCACGGTTAATGGCGCCGTCGCGATAAAAATTCTGGATTTTCAAAACATCGGCATTGATTTCCGGAGATACCGTGCCGGCATTATACAAATCAAACAAGCGGCGGCCGTAGCCAAGCACTTCATGCGTATCCATCAATTCCTTAATATCGCCGGAACGTTGCTTAAATAAGGCCTTACCGAGTGACATCGGGCAATTTTCCAAGTTAATATTCAAACCGACCAACTTCATCAAATCCTTCTGTGCCTGATTGATATTATCGTCAACCAGACTGGTGCCGCTCAGCTTAATTTGCGTCAATCGGCGATCAAGAACTTCTTTGGCAATACTTTGCAATCTTTCATCATTGACGTCGTTGGTGATTTCATTCCATTTAAAATCCTGACCGAAATATCTGGCAAAAACATTATGGATGGTTTCGCCGGAATCGCCCCACTCGCCGCCGGTAAAACAGTTTAACGAACGGCCGTACAAAGCGCTGTAGGTCAAAGGCTCAACTTCTTCTACCGAACTGACAACTTTGGTGTTTCCGCCGTTGTTTTTTTCAGGGGTGGCGTTGGCATCGGCTGTGCCGTCATCCACTTCGCCGGTCAAAATATCTTCGTTTGTATTCTCTTGTTCTTCTTGCATAGTATTCTCCAAATTCTGTCGCTGATTTTAGCATATTTTGAACTTTTTTCAAGAAAAATTTGTCAAATTTATCGTCTAAATTACAAAAAAAACGCGCCGATATGGGCGCGCTTTGTTTTTTAGGAATTTAATATCGGTTTTACAACCACTTAACCTCAATAATTTCGTACGATTTTTTGCCGTTCGGGGCAATATATTCGGCAATATCGCCGATTTCTTTGCCGATAAGAGCGCGTGCGAGCGGTGAAGACAACGAAATTTTGTGCTTTTCGATATCTGCTTCATAGTCGCCGACGATTTGATATTCGTTTTCTTCATCAGTATCGGTATTGGCCACCAAAACGGTAGCGCCGAAGCGAACGGTATCACCGCTCATCTGCGACGGATCGATAACTTGCGCACGACTGATAACAGCTTCCAATTCCTGAATCCGTCCTTCGTTAAAGGCTTGTTTTTCTTTGGCGGCGGAATATTCCGCGTTTTCCGACAAATCGCCTTTTGCTCTGGCTTCCGCAATCTCGGCAATAATATTCGGACGCTCAACTCCTTTGCGGTTTTTCAGTTCAATTTCCAGCTGTTCATAGCCGGTTTTGGTTAATGGAAACTTTTCCATTTTATTTCTCCTTCAAAATAAAAAAAACGCTATAAAAACGCTATTCGCTGTTTTTATAAAGTCAGAAAAATCCGACTGTGAAATACATCTATTTCACAGCCTTCCATATCGTTAATGGAACTATTATAAATCCGAATAAAATTAAAATCAAGACTTTTTATATCATTTTGTTTGCAAATACGGTCAATGAGGCCAAAAAAAGATGCGCCGCTGAACTGTTCAGGGCGCATTCCTTTTACATTGGACGTTGACCAAAGGATCTCTTTTCAAAAAGAGCATTCAGTCGCCGTTTTTTACTATTTGCATAAAATGTTTGGTCAGAAAGAATTGGCCGCGACTATCTTTTTCCACACGATAAATCGTATCATAAGAAGTCATGATATTGCCTTGTTCCAATCGGACCGTATAGACGCTTGATTCGTCGATGCTCTCCATCAAATCAATATCGCGTATATCCACCGGAAAAATGGTTTTTGTGTTTGCGGTTTCATTCACCCAAGCCGAAAACACGGGACGATACGTTAAATAAGAATACGCCACCGCCGGATATATTACACCGACTTCGCTTCCCTGAGCATGGCAGACCGAGGCAATGATACTTTGGTACAGCAACTTTTCCAATTTCCATACCGTTACCCCTTTTTCATCAACACAGCTCAGATAGTTCACCCCGCTGTTGTAGATAAACTCGTTATGACCGACCTCATCCATAACGGCATAACGCTGTGAGGTAACGAAAATATCGTTGCTGAACACCGGCAAAAACTGAACGCCGTCGCCCAAATCACATACCCAGAAAAGATGAAGTTTCCCGTTGGCATCAAGCACTTTATGCAATGATACACTACCCTTCACACCGCGCTTCAGAAATTCTTTTTCGGCAACGCGCTGCTTGGCAAAAAGACAACCATGTTTGTCAATCGCCAGAAAATCACGATAGTTTCCCATACAA
>JAGCYN010000074.1 GCA_017960745.1 Alphaproteobacteria bacterium
TGGTGGCATGGGCTTTAACAATTACCGATATTGATCCTTTGCGTTTTAATTTGTTGTTTGAACGTTTTTTAAATCCGGAACGTGTGAACATGCCGGATTTCGATGTGGACTTGTGTCAGGAGAATCGCCACAAAACCATAGAATATGTGCAAAATAAATACGGTTATGACCATGTGGCGCAAATTATTACTTACGGCAAGTTGCAATCAAAGGCGGTTATCCGCGATGTGGCGCGGGTTTTACAAATGCCGTACAGTCAGGCCGACCGCATTTCTAAGATGATACCGCCGGGGCAAGGCGGCAAAAATCCGACCTTGCAAGAGGCACTTGACCAGGTGGCGGAATTGCGCGAAATGCGTGAAAAAGATCCGCAAGTCAATAAGTTATTTGATATTGCGATGAAACTGGAAGGTTTGTACCGCAATTCCGGTATGCATGCCGCCGGCGTGGTTATCGGCGACCGACCGTTGGACCAGCTGGTACCTTTATATAAAGATCCGCGTGCGGAAATGCCGGTGACGCAATACGATATGAAATATGTTGAGGAAACCGGTCTGATTAAGTTTGACTTTTTGGGCTTAAAAACGCTGACGGTCATTAAACAGGCAGTTGATTGGGTTGAGAAAATTCACGGCATTAAGCTTGATATGGCGTCGTTGCCGCTGGATGACAAACCGACGTATGAAATGATGCAACGCGGCGATACCAGCGCGGTTTTCCAGTTTGAATCTTCGGGCATGCGCGACATTATGAAGCAAATTAAGCCGGACCGTTTTGAAGATTTAATCGCGATTATTTCGCTTTATCGTCCGGGACCGATGGATAACATTCCGACGTTTATCAACCGCAAGCACGGCCGCGAAAAAATAGAATACCTGCATCCGGATTTGGCACCGATTTTGGATGAAACCTACGGGATTATGGTTTATCAGGAACAGGTAATGAAAATTGCGCAGGTTTTGGGCGGATATACGCTCGGCGGCGCCGATAAGCTGCGTAAAGTGATGGGTAAAAAACTGCACGATGAAATCCCGCATCAGCGTGAAATGTTTACGGAAGGCGCCATCAAAAACGGCATTGACGCCGATGTGGCACGCACCATCTTTGACCAGATGGAAAAATTTGCGTCCTACGGTTTTAATAAATCACACGCAGCAGCATACTCCTTAATTTCGTACCAAACAGCGTATTTAAAGGCGCATTATCCGGTAGAATTTATGTGCGCAGTGATGGATTTTGATATTACCAACACCGACAAAATCGCGTTTTACACCGAAGAAGTCCGAAAGATGGGCTTTAAAGTTCTGCCGCCGGATATAAATCAGTCAGATGCGATGTTTGCCGTTGAAAACGGAAATATTCGTTTTGCGTTGGCGGGTGTCAAGGGTGTTGGCGAAGCCAATATGAACGCCATTGTAGAAGAGCGTCGGAAAAACGGCAAATTCAAGAACTTATCAGACTTTATTCATCGGGCGGATATCAAACAAATTAACCGCAAACAGATTGAACAGTTGATTAAAGCCGGCGCGTTTGATTGCTTAGACAACAATCGGGGCAAGTTGTTTGCCAATATTGATAATATCTTAAAGCACATGGCGGCGGCCAGCGAGTTGAAAACCAGTTCGCAAACGTCGCTGTTCGGGGTTCAGGAGTTGGCAACGGAAGTTAAACTGCAAGATAAACCGAATTGGCCGGATTTGGAAAAGTTGCAGTACGAGGCGGAGGCTATCGGCTTTTATCTGTCGGCGCATCCGCTGGATGTCTATAAAGACAGCATGGAACGGTTGGGCGTTGTCAGCTTTAACGATGCTGTTCGCGGTATGAAAGCCGGCGATGTTCTGATGATTAACTTGGCCGGTTGCGTCCAGTCTTTTCAAAAGCGCCTCAGCAAAACCGGTAAGCCGTTTGCCTTTTTGAAATTATCGGACACCAGCACGGCCTACGAGGGATTGCTGTTTTCGGACGGAATCAGCCGTTATGAAAACGCCATCCAAAGCGGCGTGCCGTTGTTTTTGCAGGCAAAACTGGAAAAACAGACGGAAGATTTGCCGCCGCGCATATTATTCAATGTTATTAAAACAATGGATGAAACGATTACGGAAAATTCCAAAGGGCTGGTTATTTATATTGATAATGTGGCGGCCGTGGCGCCGTTGCGGCAACTTTTGTCGCGGGAACATTTTGGTCCGAACAAAATATATTTGAAACCAGAGCTTGAAGAATGGGACGCGCGAATTCAACTCAAAGACGGGTATGCTTTGGATAACGGAAATCTGCTGACGGCGATTCGGGCAATTCCGGGCATATCGTTGGTAAAGGAGGTATAAAATGCAAGAGAAAAATAAGATGCCTTTCGGTAAACTGTTTATCAGCACGTTTAAATCCATGATGAAATTTACGGATGCCTGGCATATATGGTTATCTTATGCATTTATCCTGACGTTGCTCAGCTTGGTTTGCGGCCGCTGGAGTTACAGCTGTCAATTTGAAACCAAAGGTTTTTGGTGCCCGCAAACGGATACATCAAGCATTACGGGGCTTTTTTTATTCAAAATCGTTTTGTATTATTTGCTGATGCTCTTTTTGCTGATGTCTTATATTTGTGATTTTTATGACACGGCATATAAAGGCAAAAAATTCAATATTCGGGAAATTATCCAGTTTTCAAAGGTCAAAATTAAAGCTGTCGGCGTATTGTTTGCTATCCTCGTATATTTAATATTTTCCATTGTTGCGGCATATTTCATTATCCGCAAGCCGGCAAATCCGAACTGGCTCATTGAATTGATGTATTTCCTGATGCTGTATATGATTTTGGGCGTGTCTTTACTTATGATGAGGCTGTCGGTGGGGTTGAGTTATTATTTGCAAGATAATCATTGGCCGAATTGGAAAGAAATTTATGCCAAAACCGTCGGAAAATCATATGTACCGATTGTTATGATGTTGGTTTTAATGCTGTTTTGTGTTGTTTTGAATTTGCAAACCGGGGTGTATTTAAGCCATTTGAATGTAAAATACTACAGCTTTGTGACGGCATTTTTCACCGAGTTGATGGCTTATGCCGTTATCTTGTTGAGTTTAACAATGCCGATACTGATGTTCAGGGTGCAGCACGAAATGCTGGAAAACTGGAATGTTTCACGTGAAACAA
>JAGCYN010000075.1 GCA_017960745.1 Alphaproteobacteria bacterium
TGAAAAATCCTTATTTATGGGCCTCGGTGCAACTGATTGTAAATCTGTCCATGCCGATAACACTTTACTTATTATACGCTTGTATGCCGAAATATCCGGCCTTTTCATTCGGGCTGGCGGCATTTTTTTTAGTGGTCGGGTTGTTGCCGACATTTTTGCACATATCGTTGCCGGCCGGTTGTATTTTACTTTTGTTTTGTGTAAACTCTGCAATAATCCTGTATGCCGAGAGGAGGGTAAAATGAAGAAAATCTTAATCTGTTTTTTGATGTTGACGATTGCCGCGCCGGCGTTTGCCGATTTGCTGTTGCCGCGCGAGCAGGAAGAAGAGATGAAAATAAAATTTGAACAGGAACGAGAAAAAGCACAGTGCCCGCCGGATAAGCCGCTGTACCTCGGTACCTGCTATTCTTGTGATGATCCGAGGGCGTTGCCGAACAATAAATACGGTTCCTGTAGCGAAACCTGTCCGAACCGTATTGTCAGATATGAATGCATGCCGAAGTGTATTTTGAAAGAGGCGCCGGGTGAGGGCTATGTTTATCGCCAGTGCGTCGGCTGGGAAAAAAAGGTTGAGGTTCAACCGTAGTCTTTGTCGGAAAAATGGTACGTTCATATTTATTTGCCATGTTTTTAACCGCCGGGATTGAAACGCTCGGAATGTGGTGTTGCGGTTATCGGCAACGACGGGTTTTGAGTTATTTCTTCGGACTTAATCTCATTTCCAATTTGGCGGTCAATTGGTTTTATCAACATACGCAACTTGATATCCCCGACGAATGGCTGGTTTTCAGCCTTGAAACGGCGGTGGTTTTGTTTGAAGCGGCGGCATTGGGTTTGATGACGGGCTATAATCGCAAGATGTTGACTTGCGTTTTGATAACAAATTTGTTATCATTCGGTTGCGGTAAAATTATTTTCGGGTTTTAACGGACGGGAAAGGTAAAACGAGTGTTCAATAAACGTAATATTATCACAATTTTGCTGACGGTTTTTCTGGTTTACGGCAGTTATTTCGGTTATGATTTTTATCGCCGTCTGCATCCGAAAGTATCGATTATTTTGCCGGTCTATAACGGCGAAAAACAACTCAGAAATACCATCCCGATGTTGCTGGCCTCCGATTTGACGGATTTTGAATTTATTATCGTCGATGATGCCTCAACGGATAAAACTTGGGAAATTTTGCAGGAATTTGCCGCACAGGATAATCGTATCAGAATTTTTCATAATGAAAAAAATCTCGGGATCAGCGGCAACCGCAATAAAGGCATCAGCTTGGCACGTGGCAAATATTTTGCCATGATGGATCATGACGATACTTCATTACCGGCACGTTTGAAAGTTTCCGCCGACTATTTGGATGCACATCCCGATATCGCGATTGTTGATGTCGGAACGATTTTGCAGCTCGCCTACGAAAAGGGTTTTAAAAGGGAAAGAGCGCATATTTTGGATTTTTTACTTTCGGAACAGAAGAAAAGCACAAATATTTTTACCGAGGCCGAAAAAGATGAAAATATTAAAATTGCCCTAATGTATTCTTTGGGTGTGCCGACGCAATCAGCCGCGATGGTCAGAAGAAGTTTTCTGGAAGAACATCATCTGAAATATCGCGAGAATATTGTCGGTTCGGATGATTATTATCTGTATGTCGACATGGCAATTCTGGGCGCCGGTTTTCATCATATTCCGGATATTTTACACATTTATAACGATGAACCTCATCACACGGAAAAATTTAACACCACTCAAATTGAAGAAAGTAAAAACGCCCGTCGATTGCTATATGAATGGGTGGGACTTGATTATAATCAATATAGCACCTTGGAAGATACGCTACCGGAGCGGGAATTTGTGTGTCTGATGCTGAAGGATTTGATTGTCGCCAACCGTCAAAGCAAGCGCTTTACGCAATCGTTGGTCGAAAAAGATTACAAAGTTATTTGTGAAGAATAAACGAAACAACAAAAAAAGGTTGCAAGGAAAAAATAAAAATAGTAATTTGTAGCCAACAAAGGATATGATAATGCTGACTTCCATTAAATCTAAAATTGTTACACTTATTTTTACGCTGCTTTGCGTGTTGGGAATTGGAGTTACCACTGCAGCCTTGGTGGCGTTCTATCATGATAAAGAACAGGTTATTGCCAGTAACAACGAGGCTATTGAAGTTTTTAAAGGGGAAATAAATACAGTTATTACCGAATTGGATAAAAATGCTTCAGATTTAGCTTTAATGGGAGAAGTGTATTTTCAAAAAGGCAAGCAAATTTCAGTCGGAGAATTTTCTACGGCGCAAATATTAAAAAATTATCCAAATTCTATGGGAAACGGTATTTATTTTGTACCGTATATAATTGATAGTGAAAGAAAGATTTCTTGTATTCACGCAGTTTGGAATGAAGATAGAAAAATCGGTATGCTTCCTTCATGCGTTAATAGTACTTTTGACTACTTTAGTCAGAATTGGTATACCGAAATCATGAAGGATTTACAGAGCGGGCGTCGTGTTTCTTGGACCAGACCTTACAAAAGCACACAACTCGGAATTTTAATGACGACGGTGGGAGCGGGGATTTATGATCAAGGTAATTTAGTCGGTATGGCAACGGTGGATTGGGAAATGGATACAATTTTAAAATCTATTTTGAAAATAAAACCGACACCGAATAGTTTTGTTTTATTTGCCGATAAACATAATGATTACATTATTGCGACCACTGAAGCCGGAATTGATAATGAAGTTGCAATGGGGAAATCTTTGAAAACCTTAAATTGGTACTCTGACAGCTTAACGGAAGGTAAAATCTTTGATTATAAAGGTGTAAAGTATATTCCGTATGTTAAACAGCTGAACAATGGTCTATTCTTAATTGTTAATGTGCCGTTGCTCGAATTATTTCACAATGTAATACACCACTTAAGCATTTTGTTGAGCGTTTTGTTGATAAGTACATTGGTTATTGTAAGTATTCTATATTCGGTATTGCAACGCAATATCAACAAACCGATTGCACAGTTGACCGAAATGGCTAAGGAAGTCAGTCATGGTAATTTAGATCGAACCATCAGTTTGAAAGATCCTTCGGAACTTGCACAACTCGCTTCGGCTTTTAACAAAATGAAAACGGATATTAAGACGCATCTGTTACAATTGGCAAAGATTTCCGGAGAAAAAGAAAAAATGGAATCAGAATTGGCAATTGCTCACACAATTCAGAGTTCGACCTTGCCGCAAGAATTTCCGAAGAATGAGTGTTTTGAACTGGTTGCATCAATGACACCGGCACGTAGTGTCGGCGGTGATTTTTATGATTTTTTTCCGATTGATGATCGTCACTATGCTTTTGTGATGGCTGATGTTTCGGGTAAAGGTATTACCGCGGCATTATATATGATGTCTGCCAAAACGATTATCAAAAATATGTTGGAAGCAAGCTATCCGATGGCGGAAACCGCTTTTAAAATCAACAAAAATTTGTGCGACAGTCATGTGGAGGGAATGTTTGTAACAGCATTTATCGGCGTGTTGGATAAATATACGGGGCGGGTCGATTATATTAATGCCGGACATTGCCCGCCACTTCAGAAAACGGCTGCCGGTTATGAGTACGTTGAGGTTATCAAGAATTTGGTGCTAGGTATAATGCCAGGTTATAAATACGAAGTCGGACACTTTACGTTAAAGAAAAATGAACGTTTGTTCTTATATACGGATGGTGTTACCGAGGCGCAGAACCAAGATGAAAAGTTTTATGGCGAGGAACGTTTGCGTAAAGTTCTAAACAAGAAAGATACGAAAGATGATACGTTAATGCGTGTGACTAAGGGTATTGCCCAATTTGCCAAAGGTGCTGCACAATCAGATGATATCACCATGATGGAAATTATTTTCCATCAAAAACAACCGCATTAAATTTCAAAATTTGCTATCGGTACAAAAAAACAGCTGCCGTAAAGGAGCTGTCTGATTGGTACAAGCGGGCGGACTCGAACCGCCTACCTACTTCTTAGGAGGAAGTCGCTCTATCCCGATGAGCTACGCCTGTATCAGCTGAATTTATACTCTTTTTTTACCAAAAAAGCAAGCGTTTTATAGCGTTCAAATGATCAGGATTCCGCTTTGGTTTCATGGTAGCTTTGTTCGGTATTGACTTGCCAAATTGCCGTTTTATCCGTCTTTTGCGTTGTAATGCAGTCAACGGTTTCCAAGGCCGTTAAAATCGAGTGGTCCATATTGTTGTATTTATGCATACCGTTGCGCCCGATCGGATATAAATTCGGTATGCCGTCAATAAAGTTTCTGACAACGTCAAAATCTTTATAGGAGCCGAAATAAGCCGGATATGCCTTTTCTACTCGGAAAGATTTTTGAGCGATAAAGTCTTGTGTTTCTACAATATCCATCCGCACCAACTCATCAAAAGCCGTTTTCAGAAAATCTTCATCGTTTGCGGTCCATAAATCATCGTTATCCGAGCAGAAATATTCCACGGTAATACATACCTGATTTTTATTTTTTCGCACCAAATAAGGCGAAAAATTGTTGATAATTTCCATCCGTCCGGCTTTAAAGCCTCTTTCTTGAATATAAATCCAAACGTCCGGAATTAAACCATTATAAGTCTTGATTTCGGTGGTGTTTTTAAGCTTCAATTTATTGAGCAAAAACGCTGCCAGACGAACATTACGATACGGCAGATTGAGAGCAATTTCTCTGACTTTTTCCGGTACATCGCCTTCCATCTTGCCGATTAAATCGCAAATCGGCATGCAGGAAAGAAAATTATCGCCGTGCAATTCGCTCAAAATACCGTTTTGATTGATAACGGCAGCTTGAATGCGATTGTCTTGCAGTTTGAGCTTTTCGACCTTGGCATTGAAAATGATATCGGCGCCTTTATCCGTGGCCATTTGCACCATGCGCTCATACATTTGTCCGGCGCCCAGCTTCGGATAGAAAAAAGATTCAATCAAACTGGTCTGACTGGTTTTGAATTTTTGATGCA
>JAGCYN010000001.1 GCA_017960745.1 Alphaproteobacteria bacterium
CTCCAAGACTTCG
Source organism: Alphaproteobacteria bacterium (assembly GCA_017960745.1). GTDB lineage: Bacteria > Pseudomonadota > Alphaproteobacteria > RF32 > CAG-239 > RUG410. Next base: position 14 of record JAGCYN010000001.1, read on the forward strand.
CCGAAAATATTTAAGAGTTCATAGGTGTTTTCCGGCTCTTTTTCTTTCGGTGCCGAAGCCGCACAAGCGGACTGCATAAAAATGCCGCTGAGGAGAACATAAGTAAATAAAGATTTTTTGAACATATTTTATTCCTTTACTATTTAGACATCCACGCATCCGGGTCAAGCGGATGGTTATTTTTTCTGATTTCCATATGTAATTTGACGTTGTTTCCGGACGGCATGATGCCGACAGGTTCGCCCGCCAGCAATGTTTGTCCGACTTCGGTATCCGTCTTAGCCAAACCGCTTAACAAAGAAGTGTAGCCGTCGCCATGATCAATGATAACCAGGTTATCAAAGTTTTTGAACGGACCAGCAAACATGACGGTACCGTCGTACGGCGCAATAACCTGTGCTTTGGAAACGGTTTTGATATCAATACCGTTTGAAACAACACCTTTGGATAATTCGTCATGAAATTTTGTAATGGTATAACCACGCGCCGGTCTGGTCAGCCGACCTTTGGCACGGCTGAAACCGGTTGAAGTGCTCTTTGACGCATAGGCTGATTCGCGCTGAGAGCGCAAATTGTCGGCGGCATTTTGTTTGGCCAATTTTTCTTTTTCGGCCATTTGCTTACGCTGCAACTCATTTTGCTTTTCCAATTTATCCAACAAATCGCGAACGTTTTTGGCCTGTCCGGCGAGCTGTGTTGCTTTGGCCTTGGCTTCTTTGCTTTGCGTTGACAGTTGCCCGTAAAGCTCATTCTTTTGTTTGGCGAGAATCTGCAAATCATCCTGCTGTTTGCTGAGAACTTCATTCTTTTGCGCCAGTTCTTCGATTTTTTCGGCAATTTCTTTCCGTTGGTTGTTGATATCCTCGATTCCCTGACGAATGAATTCGGCGCGCCGATCCAAAGCGTGTACGCCGCCGCGCAGTAAAATACTGCTGCGCATCACTTCAACCGGAGACAGCGGCTGTACCAAAATTGCCGCCGACGGACGCAACGCCAAATTTTGCAAAGCCGACAGCGTTTCAATCAGCATATCATGATCTTTGCTGAAATTGGCTTCGGATTCGGCCAAATGTTCCTGCAGTTTTTCAAGTTCACTTTGTTTTTGTTGCACTTCATCTTCGCCTTGCTGAATTTGCTTGGCGGCGGCAATCATTTTTTGGTTCAGTGCATCAACTTCATTCTTAACTTTATTTGCCTGTTGCTCGATTTTTTGGCGTTCCTGCGAAGCCTTTCGTGCTTCGGATTCAATCTTTTCCAAATCCGAAGCTGAGACTTTTTTACTGCCGAGCGGTGCTGCATATGATAACGAGCTGCACAGCAACAGAGCAAATAAAAAGTATAAAATATGGCGCACTTTATTCACGTCGTCGTTCCTTATTTTTCTAACAGCGAGTTGCCGGTCATTTCTGCCGGTTTTTCAATATTGAGCAAGTCAAGCAAAGTCGGCGAGATATCAGCCAAACGGCCGTCCTTCAAACCTTTAACGGTTTCAGGGGCGTTATATAACACAGCCTGAACTTTGCCGACAGTATGAGCCGTATAAGGCTGACCGGTGGTTTCATCGACCATTTTTTCAACATTACCATGGTCTGCCGTGACCAGCAATACACCGTCAACATCTTTAATGGCTTTCATTACGCGACCGAGTGAAACATCAACGGCTTTAACCGCTTTCAAAGCTGCTTCCATAATACCGGTATGACCGACCATATCGCCGTTGGCAAAGTTACAGATAATGGTGTCATACTTTTTGCTTTCGATGGCGTCAACCAAAGCGTCGGTTACTTCATAGATGCTCATTTCCGGTTTCAAATCATAGGTGGCCACTTTCGGACTGTTAATCAAAATGCGATCCTCGCCCTCAAACAGACGTTCTTCACCGCCGTTAAAGAAGAAGGTCACATGTGCATATTTCTCGGTTTCGGCAATACGGAGCTGCGTCATTTTGTGCTTTGATATGATTTCGCCGTAAATATTTTTCAGCTGTTCCGGTGCAAAAATGGTTTTCATAAACCGATTATGGTCAACAGAGTATTCGGCCATGCCGACATCAATTGAGAAATGCACGATTCTTTGACGTTGGAAACCGTCAAATTTTTCATCGCACAAGGCATACAGAATTTCGCGTGCACGGTCGGCGCGGAAGTTTGCCATCAAAACGGCATCGCCGTCACTAGCGCCCTGATAGTTGCCGATGACACACGGAATAACGAACTCATCGTTAACGCCGGCCGCATAAGAAGCTTCCATGGCGGTGGCGGCATTGTCATAACGCTTGCCGTCGGCATTGATGATATTATTGTATGCCAACTCGATTCGGTCCCAACGTTTATCGCGGTCCATGGCATAAAAACGGCCGGAAAGTGTTGCCAGTGTAACATGCGGCATATTTTGCACCGACTTTTTGAAATCAGCCAAAAAACCGGCCGCCGAAGTCGGTGGGGTATCGCGACCGTCTAAGAAGGCGTGAACGGCAACATCAATGCCGTTACGATTCAAAATTTCGCACAAGGCAACCAAATGCGCTTGGTGCGAATGCACGCCGCCCGGCGACATCAAACCCATTAAATGACAGGTTTTGCCGCTTTTTTTCAGTGTATCCATCAATTCAACAAGAACAGGATTCTTTTCCAGCGTATGATTCTCTACAGCCTGGTCGATTTTCGGTAAATCTTGCATCACAACGCGACCGGCGCCCAGATTCATATGACCGACCTCCGAATTACCCATCTGCCCTTTCGGTAAACCGACATCCAGTCCCGACGTTTCCACAAAAGCATGCGGGCAAGTTTGCAGAAGATTGTGCCAATTCGGTGTCTCACCGTTTTCAATAGCGTTGTCCTTTGTTGTTTTTTCTCGATATCCCCAGCCGTCCAAAATCAATAACATAACCGGTTTTTTCATCATATTTCCTTTCTTGCGTATGACTAAACAATTCAAACTGACAGTATTATATATAATAAAATAAAACTGAAAAGCACTATTTGCTATTTTATAAACAGGCTTCATTTAAATCAAGACCGAAAGTCGATTTTTTATTGACATAATCGGCCTTAATTCATAAATTAAATCAAGATATGCGAGGAAAATAACATGAAAAAATATTTTTTGGCTTTTTGTGCTGTTTGTTGGACTTCAACCGCATCTGCCGGCGAGTTTTTTTATGACTACGGCGGCACCGCAAACAGTTTTTACGGATACAGCGATTACAGCAGTAAATATAATCGGTTGTATAAGCATCATCACACGCCGACGGCAGCGGAATTATCCGTTTCTGCCGGATATCGCTTTAATCCGGATAACGAACTGGTAATCGGGGTTGACGGACAGATTGCCGGCGGTCGTGAAGTTGAAGATTATAATCACGGAAAATGGGGCGAAAATGTGTATGCCACCTACAAATCGGCTTATGGCGAATGGAGTATCGGACAGATTTACAACGCCGCATATCAACTGGCGGTCGGCGCACCGACAGTCGGCTATTTTAAAGTGAATAATTCACCGATGGTGGATTTTTTGGCCAATCCGAATTGGCAAAGATACGGTAAAACAGCCTCGTATCGCACGCTGAATTCCACATATTTGAACACCGATGCGGATTCGCTTAAAATAAGCTATACCACCCCGGAATTTTATCGGACACGTCTGGCTTTTTCTTATGCGCCGGACAGCTATTCGCGCGCCGGTCTGGTGAACAAAAACAGCCGCTATGATAACCGTTCGTCTTATGCCGCCGGTATTTATAACGAAGCCGAACTGGTCGGCTTAGAGGTGGAAAGCTCGCTCGGTTATGCCTATAACCACAAAAACAATCAGGAAGTTTCTGCCGGCTTAAGCATTTATCGTAAAGGCTGGACGTTAGGCGGTTCTTATCGCAAGAGCTTTACTTCATCCGGTGATTATCCGCTGAATATTTATCACGACAGCACCACACCGTATGATTTTGACGGCTACCGCAAAGGACAGGCATTTAACGTCGGTTTAAGTTATGAAATCGGTCCGTTCAAAACCGGTGTATCATATTTTGCGGCTTATGCCGATAAAACCGATAACGAAGATAAAATCATCACATGGGCCAACCGGTTTGCGTTTAATAAATATATTGCAGCTTATTTAGCCGCGGCTTATGCGGAATATAAGGGAAAGGATTCTTTTTCCGGCAGCAATCGCGGTTTTGCCACCATCGGCGGTTTGGAGTTAAGCTTATAGAGGGATAAATGACCAATATTCTTTTATATACGGCCGATGATGATATGAAACAGGATTTGTCCGCTCAAATTGCCGAGTTTAATGAACACGTTGATTTTACGGAAAATTCGCCGGATATCATTATTGTCGATGAAAATGCCGAAAAGCGTCAGAAATTGCGTGAGCTTTATGCCTTGGTGCCGATTATTTTTCTGTCTGAGAATGGGACAGACAGCGACAGTGATCGCTTGAATATTGAAATAAAAAAACCGTTTTCGCTGATGCGGTTGCTGAAAGTGATCGGGACGGCGAATCGCAGGTTGGATAATTCTGAGGAAGGAAACTTAAATTTCAACGGTTATGTGCTGCGTCCGAGCAGCAAAGAAATTGTTGATACAAAGAGCGGTTGCACGGTTCGTCTGACCGAAAAAGAAGTGGACATCATTAAGTATTTATACAAAATGGCTGATTGCTTTGTCAGCAAAAATGACTTGCAAAAGAACGTGTGGCAATATAACGTGGATGTAACGACGCATACGATTGAAACACATATTTATCGCGTGCGTCAAAAAGTGGAAACCAAAACCGGGCGCCGGCTGATTGTAACCGATAACGGTCGCTATAAGTTGAGTATGGACGAATAATGGAACAGCAAAACCCGAAAAACAACAAGAGTATCAAGCTGAATGTGAAAGAAATTTTCCACGATGTTTGGCATTATATTGTGCAAAATCCGCGTTTTATTACGCTGCTTTTTGCCACCAATATGGCGTTTATGTTGCTGTTTAAGGCAATCCCAGGCGGTATTACCAACCCGCTCAGTATCATTTGGTTTATTGCCTATTACATTTATTGGTGTTTTTTCTACCGCTATTATTACGGGCTCCGACCGTATATTTTCAGCAGGGCGCTGTTTGCCAGCCTGAACCCCTCGGGAAAAGCTTTGCTGATGATATTTTTGATGGGTGTTTTTGTGGCGTTTTTGCCGATGTTGCCGCTGTTGTTTGGCTTTAATGAAGTATATTTGGATATTTATGAGCGTTATCTGAAATCGTATGACGGTATTTCCACCGCCAATGAAATCCGCGCGTCTCTGGGTGATGCTTTAATTTTTTACAGCGTAGCTGTTTTGTTGCTGCCGCCGCTGATTTGTAAGCCTTATCTGGCATGGATATCGTCATTGCGCGGGATAAATTCTTCAATTGCCAAAGTGCGGCAGAAAACACAGGGAAACTATTGGCAATTTGTGATTGTTTCGGCTTTTCTGCTTTATCCGGACGCTTTCGGAACTTATTTCGACCAATTGCTGAATTGTCAGGGATGGATAGAATACACGACAAACACGGTTGTGTTTGTGATTACCAACATTATTTTTGCGAAAATATACGACTTTTTCTACATCAAAAATTAAGCTTACCGCTGATGCCACATAATGCGCAAAAGCCGCAGTTGACTCTTCAGCGAAAGTTCGCTGAAATAAACCAAATTTTCCTGCTTCAGCTTGGCATATTCCTGCAGAAAATATTTTTCCAATTCGTCTTTATTGTTCTGACTTTTGGAAATTTTGGAAAGGATCATTTTCATTGAAGTGGTAATACGCTTTTTACGGATGATTTGCCACTCATTTTGTTTGTTTTGCTGCATCAGATAACGATGTACATAATGGATGCCGGTAATATAATCCTGAATCTTTTTTACCGAAAAATCACTGCGGACAATAGACGGCGAGGTGGTGTTATAAACATAAAGTTTTTCATGAATGAGCGCAAATTTATCCAAAGCGGCAAACAAACAGGCGGTAAAAGGCCAGTCTTCAAAATAGATGCCCTTGATGAACTTAAGGTTTTGCAATGTATCGGTACGGTATAATTTATTCCAAACCACGGCGGAAACGAAACGATGGCTGTATAAATCTTCCAGCGGATGGCAACAGAGTTTGTAACTGACATTGCTGCTGTCATAAGTTTGTTTTTTTTGTTTGTCTTTTCCTAAGCGCAGAAAACAATCCGAAATCACAACCGGGGCCTGCGATTTTTCAGCCACGTTGTAGAATATTTCAAGAGCCTGAGGATGTAAGTAGTCATCGGCATCCAAGAAGAAAACGTACTTTCCCTTAACTTCTTCCAAACCGCGATTACGCGCTTCCGACAAACCGCGGTTTTCTTGAGTAATAATCGTAAAACGCTTATCAGCGGCGGCAGCTTCGGATAACAACTTGGCGCTGTTGTCGGTTGAACCGTCATCGACACAGATAATTTGAATGTTTTGTAAGGATTGTTGACGTATGCTGTGCAGACATCGCGGCAAAAAAGTGCCTGCATTATAAATAGGCACCACAAGAGAAACCGCATACGCCGAAATTTGTGTCATTGATACATATCCTCAAACAAAACTGACTAACTCATATCGCAATTAAGCTGAGATGTCAATATGTTCTGAAATCAATAAACAAAAGACAGCCCCGAGCGGGGCTGTCCTTGTATAAACACTTTGAAAAAAGATTATTTTTCGCCATCAATGGCTTTTTGCAAATATTCAGGAACACTTGCAGAAACCTGATTGACATTAATGAAAACGGTCGGAACACCGTTGATTTGAGCTTTTGAAGACAATTCAGCGATGCTGTTCAAAGATTGTTCGGTTGCTTCAGACGCCATGTCAGTTTTGAACTTGTCAAAGTTAAGACCGATTTTCTTTGCAACTTCGTCAACTTCAGCTTCGCTCATTCTGCCTTCGGCACCCATAACTTCTTTATAGAACTCAGCAAACTTGCCTTGTTTATCAGCAGCTATGGCACCCTTAGCCTGATAGCTGGATACCGGAGAAACGAAAGATAAAGACTTAAATACAAACTTAACATCCGGATTTTTCTCAATAACGGCTTCTATGGTCGGTGCTAACATTTTGCAGTATCCGCAAGAGAAGTCAAAGAACTCCACAACGGTAACTTTAGCATCTTTCGGACCGATGAACGGCGCATACGAAGAGTCGTTGATTTCCGGTGCCAAACGTGCAATAGCTTCGGCAGCAGCTTTTTCTTGTTCAGCACGTTGCTGTTCCTGATAAGCCTGCAAAGCATCAACAATCATTTTAGGATTGTTGCTTAAAATTTCAGCAACAGCTTCTTCAGAAATACCCGAATTTTTAACTTTTGAGCTGTTAATCACAGCAACAGCAGCAATAATAATCGCTACTGTCGAAAGAATGATTGAAAAATTTTTCATATTTTATCCCTCGAATAATTAATGTTCAAACAATGCAAAGATAATCATATTTTGCTCTAAAAGCAAGCATAAAAATAGCCTGTGCAACGTTTTTAAAATATTTGTGGACTTTCCGGTTAAATGTGGATAAAAGAGAAACAGTAGGAGAAATCGAATGTTTAACCCAAAATATTTAATGTTTTCCGGCACCAGAGAGTTGGAAGAAAAAATTGATGAAATGCACGATAAAATCATTGAAAGTTCAATGTTTTTCAAAGAGGCTTTTGAGATTTACATTAAAGAAAAGCGCAGTTTGAACTATCGTCGCGCCAGCAAAAAAATTAAAATCGTCGAGTCTGAAGCCGATGATTTAAGACGTGAAATCGAGAGTCGACTGTATCGGCAAAATCTGATTCCGGATTTGCGTGCGGATGTGCTGCAAATTGTTGAAAATATTGATAAAGTTATCAACGAGTTTGATGAAGTGGCGCATAAATTTTATATTGAACAGCCGGATATTCCGGAAGAATTTTATGAAAAATTCAAACTGTTGGTCAGTCAGGTGTCGGAATGTGCCGAGAATATGTCTATTGCTTCACGAGCCTTTTTCCGCGATTTCGTAACGGTTCGCGATTATTCCAAAAAAGTGTATTTGTTGGAGCAGGAAAGTGACAAAACTTGGAGCAAGTTAAAGCAGGAAGTCTTTGATTCCAAATTGGAGTTGGCGCACAAAATTCAGCTTAGTGCGCTGATCGGCGGTGTTGCCGATGTGGCGGATAAAGCCGAAGATTGTATGGATGCATTGTTGATTTTTGCAATTAAAAGAGATATTTAATGGAACCGAGTTATTTGTTTTTCTTGAGCAGCGGTCTGTTTTTGGGGTGGTCATTGGGTGCCAATGATGCCGCCAATATATTCGGTACGGCGGTCGGCTCAAAAATGGTTCGTTTTTCAACAATGGCAATTATTGCCTCGATTTTTGTGATGCTCGGCGCGGTTTTCGGGGGCGCCGGTACCAGTAATACTTTGGGCGCGTTAGGTGCCGTTAATGCGTTGGCCGGTTCTTTTATGGTGGCGCTTTCCGCCGCATTGTCGGTATATATGATGTTGCGTGCCGGCGTTACCGTTTCCACCTCGCAGGCCATTGTCGGAGCCATTATCGGTTGGAACTTGTATGCCGGTCGGTCGACAGATTATGAAACATTGGCGGAAATTGTGGTCGGCTGGGCGGTTTGCCCGTTGATGTCGGCGATAATTGCGGCCGTATTGTATATTATCTGCAAAAAAACGTTACGTTACTCCAAGTTGCATTTATTGATGCGCGACCAGCTGACGCGTGCCGGTTTAATTTTGGCGGCGGCGGCCGGTGCCTACGCTTTAGGTTCCAATAACATCGCAAACGTTGTTGGCGTATTTGTTGAATCTTGTCCGTTTAAACCTTTGAAAATGGGGAGTATTTTAACATTGGCACCGGTGCAGGTTTTGTTTATGCTCGGTGCGGCGGCAATCTGCGTCGGCATTGCCACTTATTCGCATAAAGTCATCAATCGGTTCGGCAACAATTTAATGAAAATGGCGCCGCTTGAAGCGTTGATTGTGGTGTTGGCGCAAGCGGTTGTGTTATTGTTGTTTGCCTCAGTGATGTTGCATCATTGGTTGCAAGCTCATTCCATCCCAGCCTTGCCGTTGGTTCCTGTATCAAGCACACAGGCGGTGATTGGCGCCATCTTGGGTATCGGATTTGCCAAAGGCGGTCGCGATATTAACTGGAGCATCATCTTAAAGGTGGTCAGCGGTTGGTGTATTGCGCCGCTGATCGCGATGGTTGTCTGTTTTATCAGTCTGTTTTTCTTGGAAAATGTTTTTAATTTGACCGTATATTTGCCGAACGGATAACGCTTAAAACAAGAAAATAAGCTCTCTTATCATTTTATTAACCTTTTCATTTTAATGTGGTATCAACTATAGGGAGATCTGCCATGTTAAAACTGAGTCGTACTGGGATTGGTTTGCTTTCAGCACAATATCGCAGTGTATTAAAAAAATGCTTTTTGTTAAATCTTGCCGCAGCAGGCTTGCTGATTGCACCTGCCGCACAGGCTGTTGATTTGGAACCGGGCTATTTGAATGCCAGCGATCCGGCAATTACGGCCAAGCTGAATACGGAATACGGAAACCAAATTAACGCCGATGATACGGCAACCAACCGTCTGGATAACGGTACTTACTACGCCAAAGGTTTGGCGATGTCAGGAGATATCACCGATTACAGAATTAACGGTGTTTCCGGCGAAGCATGGATTCAAAACGAAGGCACAATCGCCATCGGTTACGTTTATAATGATCCGACAAGCAGTACCATGACAGAGGTTCCGCCGAGCGTAAGCGGTTTTTCGGCGACAATTGCCAATGTGAACCGTGTGGCAAATTCTCTGGCCAATAACAACGGCGGTTCGGTATTAAACAATTTGAATCACACACCGTTACCGGCCTCGGCAGATGAATACCAGATTCGCATTAATTTAACTCAGTTTGCAAACAACACCAATTCATTCTTTGCCCCGACGGCGACGGAAATTTACGGCGGTGTGATATCCAATGTTCGTGATAACGAAAAAATGGGCTCCATGAATATGACCAACACCACCTTCATAAATAACTATGCCATGAGCAATGCCGATATTTTGGGCGGTGTTATTTATAACGGCTCTATGGAAATTCAGGCAGAAGGTTATCCGGTCAGCGATGCTTTGATAATATCAAATAACAACACCTACACCAACAACGGCGCATTCAATAATAACTTGGGTGTCACTTCCGGTACACTGTATGATGATGTGGTGAAAGTTTGGGTTGAAGATTACAACTCCGCAGCCGCACAAAATGCGTACGGCGGTGTTGTCTATAACGAAAGCCATTTCAATTCAACCGGTGATAAATTTCAAGGGAATGCGGCTGTGGCGCAGAAGAATGCCCACGGTGGTGCCATTTATAACGGCTCAAATACGCATACGCATTCGGCAGCTGCCGGCGGCGGAACTTGGACAACAACCGGTGTATTGACCGTTACGAACGACACTTTTACGGGTAACAGAGTAGAGTCATCGAGCAGTGCCGCAAGCGAGATGGCACTGGGCGGTGCTGTTTATAACAGCGGAACCGCAACATTTTCGGGAAATAATACTTTCTCAACGAATACGGCCACAAATACCGGCGGTACGGCTGGCGGTGGTGCAATCGCTAACTTCGTTGGTGGAAATATGACGTTTAACGATCAATCGACTTTCGCTTATAACACCGCAACCGGTGCATCAGGCAGCGGTAATGGCGGTGCAATCGGAAATATCTTGGGTGTGATCACCAACAACGGTACCATGAATTTCGATCATAACAGTGCTAACGGTTACGGCGGTGCAATCTCGAATTTGGCAGCAACCTTTACCAATGCGGGAACACAAGCATTTACAAATAACTCGGCAGCAACCGCCGGTGGTGCGATTTATAACAATACACAAACCGGTATGACCGGAACTTTCACCAATACCGATACCGGCACGCAAACATTTTCACAAAACAGTGCGGCAAGCGGTGGTGCTATTTATAATAATGCCGATTTTGTAAACAACGGTACCCAAGAGTTTACAAACAACACAGCCAGCCAATTCGGCGGTGCAATCTATAATGAAAGTTCATATACGGGATTGTCCGGCCAATTCCAGGGAAACCAGGCGACTGTTGACGGAAATACAGCGGTCGGAGGCGGCGCCATTTTCAACGAAGGGACAATGACCGCTACCGCAACGCAGTCATTTGAATCGAACATCGCTCAGTCAACACTTGGCAGTGCATACGGTGGTGCGATTTCATCAACCGGTGGAGCAGGATCAGGCATCACGGGATTATCGGCAGGGTTCTCTAAAAATGAAGCACGTTCGTACGCTTCTGCAGCAAACGGCGGTGCCGTTTATAACGCCGGAGAATCTGCTTTGACTTTTAATACGTCGATATTCAGTGAAAATAAAGCAACCGGTACAACAGGTGCCGGTGGTGCGATTTATAACAATGCCAGTGTGAGCTCAATCGGTGAGAGCGGCATTTTGTTTAGTAAAAACCAGGTTATTGCTGGAGTGGATAATGCTGTCGGCGGCGCTGTTTATAACGGCGGTACAATGACCTTGGGAACCGGCACGATATTTACGGAAAACTCGGCTCAGTTGAACTCGTCGGGGACAAGCGGCGGTTCATACGGTGGTGCTGTCTATAACAGCGGTACATTGAATTTATCGAATACCGAATTTACAAAGAATACCGTCGGGGCAACTGTCGGGACCGGTATGACCGGCTTTGTTGCGGCCGGTGGTGCGATCTATAACACAGGCACTATTGCGGCAGCCGAGAATTCAATACAGAACTTTTCTGAAAATAGCGTCAATTCGGCCAATTCCAGTGTTCATGGCGGTGCTTTGTATAACGGAACAACCGGTACAATTACCGGCATGGGCGGAACATTCTCGCAAAATACGGCAACCTCGGATAATAACAATGTAACCGGTGGTGCTATACATAACGAAGGAACCCTTAACGGTACAACGCTTGCCTTCAGTTTGAATGTGGCTCAGACCACAAAAGACGGCTACGGCGGCGGCGTTTATAATAACGGGACATTGTCTTCGGTCGGTCAGTTTGAAAATAACCTTGTGAGCGCTAATAACGCTTACGGTGGCGGTATTTACAGCCAAAAAACATTGACATTAAATGACGGCAGCAGATTTGTCGGCAACCATGTAGACGGTGTTGAATTGGCAGAGGGCGGTGCCATTGCTATTGTTAATGCAACCGGAGACACAACAATAACCGGTGCGTCATTTAACAATAACTATGCTTATACTCAAAATGCCGGTTACGGTGGTGCTATTTACAATAACAACAGCAATACACTGACTTCAATCATCGATTCCGACTTTACCAGCAACTATATTTTGATCAGCGAAATGTACGATCAGGAATATAAGGAATTCGGTGGTGCCATTTACAACAATGGTAATGATGGTGAAGTTTCACGTCTGGCCATCACATCAGAAACGGCCGATGTGAATATTTCCGGTAACTTGATTCGCGTGGCAACGACGGCTGCTTCGCCGCGTGAGCTGTTCTACGGCGGTGCCATTTATAACGGTGAAAACGGTAATATGCTGATTTCAACGACGGATGCAGATCATAAGATTGATATCAAGCTCAATAAGACCAATTACGGCGGTGCCATTTATAATGCGGCCAGCGGTGCCAACGTTACCGTCGGTGATGTTGATTATAGCGCTTCTTTGAGTATCAGTGCCGTCAATGGTGATATTAATATTACAAACAACGAAGCCTTTATATTCGGCGGTGCTCTTATGAATAATGTCGGCTTCAACGGTACCACAACCTTAATGGCAAGCTCGGCAACGCTTGACATCAATAACAACAGAGCAGGCGATTCCGGCGGTGCCGTATACAACAATCTCGGCAGCACATTATTACTGCAGGTTGGAGACGGCGGCAAAATCCGCATCACGGATAATACGGCAGCAGCCAACCGCGGTGGTGGTATTTATAACGTCGGCGCAACCACAACGCTCAGCAATTTGAACGGTCTGAGCACACATGGTGCCGATTTGCGCTTTAGAAACAACAAAGCAGAAAGCGGTGCTGCAATCTATAATGAAACACAGAGCGGCAACGGTTCGAAGTTTGAGGGCGAATTGACCAACACCAAGGTTATTTTCTCGGATAACGTTGCCACCGGCGGGAAAGGCGGTGCCATCTACAATGAAGAAGGCTCAACGGTTGATATGACGATGCACGGTACAACCGAGTTCCTCTTCCAAAGTGTAAGCGATGATATTTACAACCTCGGTATTGTAACGTTCACCGGCGATTCGACCGCACCGAACATTCCGACACTGAGCAGTATCAGCACTTTTGCAAGCGGTGATAATCAGACACGCGTCTTTACCAATTCGACGTTTGCCGGAACCGGTACATATAATATTAATTACACGAATTTGGAATTGGGAACAACCGGTTATATTAACTATGAGCCGATTATGAACCTGAATAACAGTGTTATAACGTTGAACAGCGGTTCATTCATGAACCTGAGTACCAAAGATACGTTGGTTAACAATGATTTCAATGTTGCTTCAAATTCAACGTTGACATATAACGCCTCGGATGCGGCATCTGAAATCAGCAGCATTAATTTAGCCAATACCGTTAATAACTCCGGTCTCGTCAATGTGGCAGATAATGTTTTAACCGCTGTTAAAATTAACACTTTGCGCAGTGACGACGGTACAATCAAAATTGATGTACACGATGCGGCGGCGCAAACAGACAAGTTGAAGGCCGATGTGATTACCATCAATAACCGAATTTACGGTACCACAAAGATTGCCTTTGACAATTCCGATCATGTTGTGATGGGGGTTCAAGATCGTATTTACTTTGCACAAACGCAGGCAGACCAATCATTATCTGATTATACGTTCAAGATTGATGCCGAAAACAGCAACTATACCATTGATGTCGGTTATGATGCAAACGGTTCGGTTTATGATTGGTACTTATACAGAAGCGGTCTTGATCCGCAGGATGTGGCATACATCAACTTGCCGCGCGCAACGGTGGAACAATCCAGAGGTTTGGCATTGCAAATTTCACGCAGCAACAGGGGCGATTGCAACTGTCAGAGAGGTATGTGCGACAACAGAGTTTATTGCCGCTACAGCAGCTCATCGCCGAAACTCAGATTGTGGGCAACCCCGATGTTCCGTTTCGGAAAATATAAGAAACCGGTGGAAACCGATATTAGATTGAGCGGTTTGGAATACGGTTTGGATTATCAGCCGACTCACAGCGATTTAATCGGTGTATTCGGTTCTTATCGTGACGGTCGTTATGAACACGACGGTAATGACAAGAAATACAAAGCCACCAAGGGACACAGAATTGATATTGTCAGCAAGCTGTTCGGTGCATATTATCGTAAATATTACGGCAACTTGTACATGATGGGGGCCGTATATGGCGGTGAGATGGAAATCAAAATCAAAGCTGATAACGGTGTAACTGCCGATACCAAGGCTATTGATGTCGGTGCTCACGGTGAAATCGGCTACGATATCCGTACCAGCAGACGTTCGCTTGTTACGCCATCCGTCGGTGCAACGTATGACTTTATCAAGATTAAGAAGCTGACTGACAGCGAAAATGATAAGGCTGAATTCGGCACGGTTCACGATGTTGAACTCGAAGCGGCTTTGAAGTTCGAGCAACAACTCAACAGCGAGTACGAATTGCCGACCTCTATTTACCTCAAGCCGTCTGTTATTCAGACCCTTGCTTCCGGCGGTAAGGTTAAGATCAGAGGTAATGAATTTACCAAAACGGTCGAAAATGAAACCATCGGTCGCGTTGAAGTCGGCGGCGATGCCGAGGTGATTGAGGACTTGCTCTCAGTCGGTGCTTTCGGAAATTACAGCTTCGGTTCTGCGTATAACGCGTGGGGCATCGGCGGTAATGTTCGCTTGACTTGGTAATTTGAAAACAGCAACAAACAAAAAACGATTATGTTTCAAACATAATCGTTTTTTTTACATAGAAATCAGACGTTAAAAAATTGCCTGCCGCTCTTTTAATTCGGTTTTAATGCGGTCTTTTAAGTCAGCGATTTTATGATTTAAAACCGTACTTTTAGACACCTCTGAAGCCTTATCCAAATGCTTTTGCGCCATTTCCAGTTTATCCTGCAGATAATTAAATTCAGCGGTGGCATAATAAGCATGGGCCGTATCGCCGGTCATGTCATAGGCACGCGCCAAAAGCTGCCAAGCCGTACCGGTTTCAACCGATACCAGCGATTTTTGCAGCAAATTAATGGCCTCATTTAATTCGGCTTTGCCGGAATTTTTTTCAATCAGCGCATGCGCCAAACTGATTTGCAACAGATGATTGTTCGGCAAAAGTTGTAAGGCTTTTCTGTAGGAAGAGATGGCGGCTTCAACCTGACCGCTTTCAAACAAAAATTGTCCTTTCAGCTCGTTGTAATACGGGTTATCCGGTTTTTGTTGCAACAGCGAATCAATCAGATTTAATGCCTCCTTGATATTACCCTGACGAAACCGCAGAATGCTTTGAGCGTATCTGGCATCGGCAGAAGTTAATTTCATCGGATATTTCCGTTCAACCTTACTGATGTCCTCCAAAAACGCCGAAAGTTTGGCTTGAATCATCAATAAATCACCGTCCAGATTGCTTTTGGCCGGATAATGATTGCTTTTGCTGGCTTCCATAAAGTGACTGATACGTTCGTTCGTCAGCGGGTGGGTGCGGAAATAGCTGTTTTCTTCAATACCGCTCAACGCATTTTGCCGTTTGATTTTGCGCATAAAATTCAACAGACCGGCGGTTGACTGATGAGTTTTATCAAGCAATTTTACCGCACTTTCATCGGCACTGCGTTCTTCTTGCAGCTGATAGTTCAGCATGCTGTTCAGCGCCGAACTCTGCGAGCCGAGCACAACAGCCACCGCCGCATCGCCGCGTCCGGTTGAAACGGCGGTTGCTCCGGCCGCCAGCATGGAGGCCAGCATCACATATTGCATTTTTTCCATTTTCAGCTTTTGACGCACAATATGACCGCCGAGAATATGTCCGGTTTCATGAGCCAAAATACCGGCCAATTCGTTGGTATTTTGGGCGGCGATAATCGTTCCGGTGTTTATAAATAGATAGTTGCCGTCGCTGACAAAAGCATTTAACGAACGGTCGTTAATCAAAAAAATATGATATTTGTTAAAAGAAACGCCGGCAGCCTTAAATAAAGGCTGCACGACTTGTGCCAGATAATTCTGGGTTTCGGCATCGGAAATGAGAATCATATCATCTTTCGCAGCCACCGGTTTAACCAAGTTGAGGACTGCAAAGAAAAACGTTAGCAAGGCAATTCGAATTATCCGATGAGCTTTTTCCACCACGATTTTTTCTCCGGCTCGGCTTCTTTGGTTGCGGTGTCTTCCGTTGCGCGGTTTTGTCCCTCCGCATTGCGGTATTTGCGCGGACGATTATTGCGACGGAAGCGGAAACGACGATTATTTTCGTCATTATAACCCGTATCATCACTGTCGCTTTCTTCGTTTTCATCGCATACTTCAACATTGTCGCCGTCATAGCAGGAAGCTGCCGCATCGCGGTTGCTGACAACCGTTTGCTTGATTTTATCACGGCTGACTTTGAAATCGGCGGCATCTTTAATGGAAGCATCACCGGCAATAATGATTTGCAATTCATAAACTTCTTCCAAAGCCGAAAGTTGTTTTCGTTTTTGGTTCAACAAATAAGCCGCAACGTCAACCGGCGCCGTTACGGTCAGCTTAACGCCGCGATTACGGACACCTTCGCCTTCAATGGCGCGCAAAATCAGCGTTGAACCGGATTCGATGGTGCGCGTCATACCGCGACCGTGGCAATACGGGCAGACTTCGTAGTTGCTTTCCATAAATGAAGAGTGCATCCGTTGTCGTGAAATTTCCAGCAGGCCGAAAATGCTCATCTTGGCAATTTGTACCCGTGCCCGATCGTTCTTCATGGCTTCTTTCATGCGGCGTTCGACGGCGACGTTATTTTGCGGTTCATACATATCAATAAAATCAACCACCACCAGACCGGCCAAATCGCGCATTTTTAGCTGCTTAGCAATTTCATCGGCGGCTTCAAGGTTGGTCTTAAGCGCCGTTTCTTCAATGTCTTTTTCTTTGGTGGCACGTCCGGAGTTAACATCGATTGAAACCAAGGCTTCCGTCGGGTTGATAACCAGATAGCCGCCTGATCCCAGTTGGACAATCGGGTTATGCAGTTTATCCAGTTGTGCTTCAACCTGGAAACGCTGGAAAACCGGAACTTCACCGACCTTACGACACTTGATGTGGCGCAGGTTGTGCGGTGAAAGAATTTTAACAAAGTTGCGGGCGGTCTGATAAGCCTCATCGCCGTCAATAATAACTTCATCAATATCTTTGGTGTACATATCGCGAAGCGCGCGTTTAATCAAATTACCTTCTTCATAAATGATGGACGGCACCGGATTTTTCAAAGCACCGTAACGGATGGCGTTCCATGTCCGAATAAGGTAGTTATAATCGCGAATAATATCGGAACGGCTCTTATCCTCACCGGCGGTGCGGATAATCAGCGACATATCCTGATTAAGCGGTAATTCGCGCATCACGTTTTTCAGCCGCTTACGATCATTGGCATTGGTGATTTTGCGCGATACGCCGCCGCTTTTAATGCGATTCGGCATCAAAACACAGTAGCGACCGGCCAAAGAAATGTAAGTGGTGCAAGCGGCGCCTTTGTTGCCGCGTTCTTCTTTAACCACCTGAATCAACAGCGTTTGACCTTCTTTGATAACATCTTGAATGGTGCTGCGGTGGAATAATTTGCGCGCGGTTAAAAGCTTGCGCTGAACATCGAAATTGTATTCATTTGCCGATAAATCATCCAAATCATCGTCATCATCGTCATCTTCAGCATATTCTTCTTCAATAGCATCATCATCGTCAGCATCGGCAGCCATGGTTGTCGGCGCTTTTTTACGATCACGCGGACGGCGTGTATAATGACGGCGGCGCCGCGGTTTTTTTTCAGTCGTTTCTTCATTTTCGCTGTTTTCGGCAACCGTTTCTTCTTCGGCATTGCTGTCTTGAACTTCGCCGTTATCGGCAACGACTTCTTCAGCCGGCTCATCAGATGATATATCCGCTGAATTTTCTTGAGGCTGCAGATAATCATCGGTTTCCGGCATAGCGTTTTGCACCGGCTCCATCTGCGCTTCTTCAACTTCGTTGGCCTGTTCGGCTTCCAAACGATGCTGTGCTTCGGCGGCTTCTTTTTCGGCGCGATATTTGGCACGCTGTTCGTCCCGTTCTTTCAGATAGCGGATTTTGTTTTCAATAATTTCATCAACTTCCGCTTCAACTTCTTTCATTACTTCATCGGAAACGTTGTAATAATCCGGATGAATTTCGTTAAACGCCAAAAAACCGTGTTTGTTGCCGCCGTAATCAATGAAAGCGGCTTGCAAAGACGGCTCAATGCGAA
>JAGCYN010000076.1 GCA_017960745.1 Alphaproteobacteria bacterium
AAAGCCGAGTCCCCTGAACAGTTGCGATAAGCACCACACAATGCCGTCCAGCACACCGGAAGCCCGCAAAACCGCAATCGCCGTCAGCATCGCCACCAAATAAGGAATAATCTGCACGGCAATTTGGAAACCCTCTTTGGCACCGCTGATGAATGTTTCATAAAGATTGAGCTTTTTAACCGCGCCGTAAGCCAAAAACAGCGCAATAAAACCGAAAATGAGAATGTTCCCGGCAATGGTTGAAAAGGCGATGCGTTGTGCCGGATTTAAGGTATAAAAGAAGGCGCAGATACCGCCGGCAAAAGCCATTAAACCGAGCATATAAAACAGCACCGTACGATTGAAAATATGCAGTTTTTGCGTATACGAAACAGCCAAAAAACCGGCAATTGTCGAACAGGTTGTGGCCAGCAAAATCGGGATAAACACGGCCGCCGGATTGGTGGCACCTTCTAACTGGCGATACATCAAAATCGAAATCGGCAACACGGTAACCGCCGAGGCATTGATGACAATAAACATAATCTGAGCCGGCGAGGCGCGGTCAGGGTGCTTGTTGTGGCTTTGCAACTGTTCCATGGCTTTGAGCCCCATCGGGGTGGCGGCGTTATCAAGGCCGAGAATATTGGCAGCCATATTCATCACAATCGAACCGAAGGCCGGGCTGTTTTCGGGAATATCCGGCATAATGATTCGAAACAGCGGGCGCAATGCCTTAGAGAGCAGTTCGGTTAAGCCTGATTTTTCGGCAATATGAAGAAAACCGAGCCATAAACAGAGCATTCCCGTTAAATTAAGCGCCAGCTGGAAAGCACTGGTGGCAGTGGCAAACAAACTGTCGACAATGGTTGAAAAGATCGCCGCATCACCGCTGTATAAACTTTGCACGGCGGCAGCGATAAAACTTAAAACAAAAAAAGATGTCCAGATGATATTTAACATTTTCGGCCTATTGTTATGGTATATGCGATTATTGTAAGCAAATATTCCGGCAGGGCAACTTTTTTTTGCGATTTATACCAATCTCGCCGAAAATAAATATTGACAAAATTTATCAAAAAGGGTAATCTCAACTAAAATAAAGATAAGAACAGACCGTGTTTTGTGGAAGAATAACCAAGATGAAAAATTTAGTCAAAAAAATTTGGGATGAAGTAAAACAGCCGGCAAAATTTTTAACCGCCGTCGCTTGTTTCGGGTTGTTACCGTCATCGTGCCGTCAGGAAAGTCCGGATGACGAAAGAGTAACCAAAGATATGCTGTATTATGCGCAACATGATTTGCCGACAGAAGGCGAAGATATGTATAAAAATTCCGTTCAGATGAAAGTGGTGGATATCAGAGTTTATGACGATGCCACCATGACGGATAAAAAAGGCGGCAAAATGTATCAGATGCGTTGGGGTATTCCGGCAAAAAATTTACCGGTTGCCGAAGCCGATAAAACCCATGCGGCTTATGTGTTCTTGGATGAAAGCAGTACCGCAAAAGGATGGGTGGAAGTCTATGAAAATAAATACGGTATTTCCATTGTAAAAGACCAACCGTGTTTTTTGGTTGATAAAAAAGGTCATCTTCGCCTCATCGGGGACAGCACAAATTATGAGCAGAACATAAGCAAATATTACAATGAATTGCTGGAACTTCAAAGCAGATTGCGTTCGCGGGCGGAACAAAATCGTCATGATTATTACGCGCATCAAACTACCGGAAACACCGTCCTGCAGGAAGAACTTGAAGAAGATGTATCGACAATGGCGGCTGACAGCACACGCAACGATACCAACACCTATGTTATGCCGACAGACAGCGTCTTGCGCGATAGTGCCGAACATATTATTGTGCGCGATGACAGTATGCTCAGAAAAGTCAAAAGCGCAGACAGTTTGCGTATCGATACGGTAACGCCGGAGGGAAGATAATATTATGAAAATACAGGAAGTTTTTTTGGAATATATGCCGGAGTATGATGCTTTCGGTGTTCAGGATAAGGTTATTGATGCGTTAGAGGCTGAGGATATTGTCCCGATTATCCGCTTAAAAGAAGATGATTTCAGCCGTTTGGAAGTATCGGCACCGAAAAAAAGTGCGCCGAAAGTCGGTTTTTTACTGGGGCGTGAAACTGATACTTACACCATTGATTTTAACTATGCCAAAGCGGTTTTTCAAAGCGGCGTGAATGCACGGTTTTTAACTTACAGAAACAATGTGTCGCAGATGCAGGGTTTGGACGGTCTGATTTTGCCGGGCGGTCGTTTTGATTCGCCGGCAACGTTTTATACCGATCCGATGAAAAAAACGGACGGCAAACCGGGGGCGCGCTCTTATGCGTATATCACCAGCATTATTGAGGCCGAGCAGCAAAATATGCCGATTTTGGGAATTTGCGCCGGTGCCCAGATGTTAGCCGGTATGCACGGTATGCGCTTATATCGCGATGTCAAGGAATACACCCATACCGATTTGGAACATCGTATCAAAACGCCGGAAGCGCATGAAGTGTTTATTTATCCGGACAATATGCTGTATGATGTTTTGAAAAAGCATCGGTTTACGGTAAATTCGCGCCATACCGAAGCGGTGATGAATAACGATAAAATCAGCGATTTGCAGATTTTTGCCGCCGCACCGGACGGCACGCCGGAAGCGTGGGGCAATAAGGATAAAAAGATTCTGTGTATTCAATGGCATCCGGAAGATTTCGCAGCACACGGTGACGCTTATATGCAAAAAATTTATAACTGGTTGGCTCAAGAGGCCGCGGCTTTCAAACAACAAAAAGAAAACACCGCCGGTGCGGTGTATCAGTTTCAGCATACGCGCGGAAAATAAATAAGCAATATTTTAAGCATCGGTTGCGGAAGTATCGATCACCAGCTGACGCGCGTAGTCGAGAGCATGAAACGTATCCAAATCTTCAATTTGTTCGCCGACACCGACAAAATAAATCGGTAAGCACGTTTCTTTGGCAGCCGCCACAACAATTCCGCCGCGCGCCGAACCATCAAGTTTGGTAATGACCAAGCCGCTG
>JAGCYN010000077.1 GCA_017960745.1 Alphaproteobacteria bacterium
AAAAAGATATAAAATCCGAAGAACGAGAAAAAGCACGGCCACAGCTGAAAGCCGAAGAAATAAATCAGACCGTATTCCATTAAAGCCGCCAAAATAAACATAATGGCGTGAAGCGGGTGCAAAATCATCAAAATCAGCGCCCACAAGCCCATCATCAGCGCCGCCAATGTAATCGAAACCGTGATGCCGAAAAGGCCGCCGCCGAGTGATAAAAACGGAATAGATGTCAGAAAACCCATATAAATCTCCTTATAATCCGAGAGCATATACGTCTGAGGGGAAAAAATCAACAAAAAAGCGCCGAATAACAGATAATTCTTGACAACCGCCGAGGGGGTTATTACATTCGTTAAATGTAGTCTGTCGGAGGATATTTGAATGCAAAAGGCCGAAAATGTTGAAGAATTCGTGAAGCGGGTTAATGCTGCAAAGAAGACAAAACCGACGGATGTACCGGCTGATCAGGATTTAAGCATCGCCGTCATGAATTTGATTTCAATTGAAGAACATTTGGTGTTTTCCGGTGCCAAAACCGGAAAAAATGCATATTACGATTTAATTCAAAATGTGCGCGAAATGCGTAAAAATTTGTTGCAACGGCTGATTCCGAGTTATGAGGGTGAGGTTTGGTGTATTTCAAAGCATTTGCTGGCATCTTCGATGCGGCTAATGGAAGTCGGCACCAAACAGCAATCGCTCGGTCATGAAAAGGAAGCTTATGCGCTGTTTCGCTCGGCTTATGATGTGTATTGCCTGTTTTGGGACTTAAATGCGGGAAAAAATGCCGGCAAAAATTTGAAGTGGCCGGCACTTGAGCCTGAGCAAGTAAAGCAGGCTATGCAAGAGACACAGCAAATTTTGCAAAACGGTCAAACCGAAACCGTCGAGCAATCGTCGTCTTTGCGTGATGCAAAAGACAGCGGGGTGTTCTCCAAAATTAAGAAATTGGTTCATAAAGTGGTTAAATATAGTATTGAGTAGAAAAATGTTACGTTATTGGAAAATTTTGGTATGTGTTTTGTTTTCATTGTCGGCAGTTGCTTGCAACAGTGAAGGCGATATTCAGAACTTGAGCAAAGATGTGGTTTATTTCTTTTATCAGGATACTTGCCCGCATTGTCATACGGCCGGACAGTATATTAAAGATCATCATCCTAACATGAAAATTAAAGCACTGGACGTCAGTATGCCGGGAAATATGCGTTTGTTCCAGCAAGCGGCTAAAGCTTATAAACTCGGTGATAGTGTCGGAACGCCGCTGATTTGTTTCGGTAACAACTATATCATGGGGTGGAACGAGCATGAGGCTCAAAAGCTGGATATGCTTGCCGGATATTATGAAGAATAAAGGTTTTCTTTAGAATGTAAGCGCCGCAAATGCGGCGTTTTTTTATATTTATGTCGCATTTTTTTTAATTATTTTTTTACGCCGCTGTTATAAAATATTACAAAATTGTGAAAAAATAGCACTAGGCCAAAAAGGATATAGAATTTTTAATAATTTTATGGTAGAGTAAAATAGAGTTTTACCGTACGGAGAAACGAATGTATATTTGGATATTGTTGGCAACGATTATGGTTGCGTTGAGCTTTATGAATATTTCGCCGCGTCCTGATAAGGATAATGCGGTTAATGAAGTTCGCGCCGCCTCGGTCATCAATCGTTTCCGTGCCGAGCATACGGCGATGTTAAGAACGATTGAATGCGAAGCCATTCTCGGTATAGATACGAAAAAAGATCCGACGGACGGTAGCGGCGGATGGACCAGCAACAGCGAAAATTCGGCTGTTGAAATAACCAAAGATCCTAACGGTGATTATGATTTGGGTTATATCAAATATTCCGAAAGTTTACCGGTCGGATATGATTTGACCAATACGGCAGTTAATGTCAAACACTACGTTTTCTGCGTAAACGGTAATTTGGAAAAGGAAGGGATCGGTTATGCCAATTGTTTGCACACCGGACGGCGCTATTTTGTCTCGGTGATGCCAGTACCGAACAAATGGCGGGCCAAAACAACCAACGAGAACGGGAATATTATGCCGTTGCCGCTGTTTTCGAATTTTATGACCGACGAGGGCTTTTCGGGAATGTCATACGGTTGGACGGAGTGCAACGGTAACGCTATGCCGGAATGTTTGTTACACGGACGTTCTGCCGCACTCAGAACTTCGGAGATGGATGCGGCCGGCGTCTATCAGCGCAAATATATTGTGTTGCCGAAAAATTCGATCGTATGGCAGGTCGGCGGTATTAAGGATGTATGCAATAAGAAAGATACGCCGTGTTTAATGGTTTATACAAGAATTATCGGTCATGATAAGGGCGGTTATTGTTATAAGCACTATCATGATTGGTTGGGTGATTTATAGAGTTATTATGGTGTGGCCTAAATAAGTTAAGGGGAAAACAGATGACAAAACGGGATATAAATAATAAAACTCTGGAGCGCGGCGGTTTGATGCTGGAAGCATTGGCCATGCTCGGGTTGATTGCCGTTGTGACACCGACGATGTATAAGAAATCAGCTGAGAGGATGCTGGAAATCGAAGATATCAACACCGCTTCCACGGTGCGGACATATTCGAAGGCGGCAGAAACTTATATGGCTGAGAACTTGGCAACGATTATTGCCGATATGGAAGAGTCCGGAAGCAGCGTGATGACTATTCAGCCTTCTGATTTGACGGCTTATCTGCCGTATAAATTTGATGTTACGCAGAACTTATATGATTATAACACGCCTAATATCCGTATTTATAAGGCCGGCGATAACCTGACGGCATTTATTCAGTTTCCGGCTAAGGCTGATGCCGCCGGCGGTATCGGACAAGAGAGAACGGCACGAATTGCCTCACTCATCGGCTCTAACGGCGGTTATATGACCAGCGGCAATACAGCGCGCGGTGTGGGTGGCGTGTGGTCCCTTGATGCAACAACATATGGTGATATATTCGGTACCAATGCCAATACTTATTCTTTGATGACAGCTTCTGCCAACATTATTAACGGCAGTGCGGAAGCCGGTTTGGAAAACTCAAAATATCTGCAACGTACCTTTGAGGGTGAAAATGAAGAATGGCGCAATACCATGCGTACGGATTTGTATATGGGTGGTTACAACGCGAATGATGACTATCCGACCGACCATCCGGATACCGATACCAGACACAGCATTCGCAACATTAACAGTTTGATTGTGGGTGCCGAAAATCCGGCTGCGGGCGCAGATGCCGCCGGCTTGTATATTGCCGATGCCAGTGCCGGTAACAGCAAACCGAATGCGTTTATTGCCGGGACATTGACAGCCGCTTCATCACAACTTTTTGCCGATAATACGAAGTTGCAATACGGCGTTCCGGTAACCGAGGGTAATCCGTATAACTTTGAAGTCACGCAGACCGGTGATGTATCAAATATCGGCAACTTGGATTTGGCTAAGAATTTTAATGCCAATAATGCCAACTATGTCAGAATCGGCGGTACGAGTGCGGACAGCAATAATGTTTTATTTGCCACTCATGATGCTTCTGACGGCAGTATCAATTTGAATTTGATT
The DNA here is from genome assembly GCA_017960745.1 of Alphaproteobacteria bacterium. Lineage (GTDB taxonomy): Bacteria > Pseudomonadota > Alphaproteobacteria > RF32 > CAG-239 > RUG410. The sequence continues at coordinate 3,564 of JAGCYN010000077.1, forward strand.
AACAGCGATGAATTTCTCTTAAACAGCAAGGCATATACGGCCGCAGACGGTTCGGCTTATACCGGTTTATTGAGTTTAATGAACAACGGCTATAAAAAAGTTTCAACATTGGCAAACGACGGTACAACAGTCAGTTATGCCATGACACCGGCTTTCGGTAGCGGATATATTGATCGTAATAATTTTCAGGTTAATATCGGCGCCAATACCAAAGTGGACGGCTTGTTGGCAGCACGTCAGATTGATGCCCAGAAATTGCGTTTGGCAACATTATCAGCCGGTTCGGATAATATTGATGATGCCGAAAAATGGTTAAATGTTGACGGCAACGGCGTTGTTATCAAAACACCGATGCAAAAGCGATTGACAAATCCGGATACGGACGTAACCAGAGCCGTATTTAATGCCAGCGGTGCAACTATTCAGTATCGTGGAAATGTTGTTGATAATACCGATCCGACAACATCCGGCGGTTATGTGACGATGACAGGTGATGCCAGTAATGTCACAACCGATGTCGGCGGCAAGCATGTTATTTTATCATCAGGCGAAAATATTTCGCTGAGAACGCCGGGTATCAGAACCGAACAGACAAATAATGAATTGGTTATCGGTCCGGGAAATTATGAAGATGTTATCAGCTTCGGTACAAATGCACATCGTACCACATTCCATGGCGGTCATGTTGATTTATGGTCTGCAAACTTACAAGTGCTTGATGAAAGTGCTCGGAGTGTTCTTTCAGTGATGGGTAACAGCTCGGAAAATTCAGGTTTTGCAACTGATTGGCTTAATAAGCAAGATCCGATGGTTAAGCATGGCGATTATAGTAATGCCGATGCTGCCGTCAATATGGCTGTTCACGGTAACACCGTCTTTACCAGTACATTAGGCGGTACCACTGCAGAGCCTAAGAGTGTACATTATTTGACTTTAGGTAAAAACGATACCGATGCGGCTGTTAATATTATTCGCGGTAGTGGCGAAACAGAAACAAAGGCCAGCAACAAAAGATTATTGGTGGTGGATACCACGCAAAAGCCTGGAACCAGCGGCGGAGCAAACCAGGCTTATGTTCAGAACGGCGGGTTAACTGCCGATGAGAGCAGCGATGAGCCGACTTCTTATGCCATGGATGCCGGAACGATTTATATTCGTAAAGGTTTATTGGATGTGTCGGCAGATAAAAATCCGGCTTCAGGCAGAGCATCATCGGCGGCCAGTACCGGCAACGGTATTATTCGTGCCAGTCGCTTGGTGGCCAATAATATGGACAGCGGCGGCAACGTTATAAAAGTTCCGCAAATATTCAAGAACGGTGTTTATAGCGAGTATAACGGTGATACCACTCGTTATGACACCTATATGGTTAATCCGGCTTATACTTCGGTGATGAATGATATTAAATTGGTTTCTCGCGCCGGTGCGCGCTTGAGCGATATTTTACCGGACTTTATCATTAAAGGTATTTATTTGGTCAATAACGACTATGATGATACGATGTCTAAGTTGGAATTTCAGGCCAGTAATGCCAGAGAAATTGTGGGTGCACCTGGCAAGAATTCATCTGAGCCGTGGGCTTCGCCATACAGCGGGGTGGCGCCGGCGCCGCAATGTCCGCCGGGATATATGCGTGTGATTACGGTGAACCCGACCGGTTTAAGAATGGCTGATGCCGGTCAAATTGCCCGTACAAAACTCGGAAACGGTCAATACGGTATTTATGCCAATGAATATAAAAACGCTCAACGTCTTAATAATATCACAACCGCCGTACAGGCCGACAGTACAAAGGTGGCCGACTATACGCCGGATTATGCGTATCTTGAAGCCGACAGCACTTCAAGCGGCGCGACGATGACGTTGACCACGTTTGACGGCGTATCAACCTCTGAAACCAAAACTTATGACGTTGATGCCGTTCATCATTTACCGGTGATTGCGCGCAAGTCGGCAGCCAGCAGCAATACAATGGAATATGTGTTGGCGGTTGAAAATCAGAATGCGTTGGTGCCGATGACCATTCAGCAAAGTACATGGTTTAAGGCCTTGTATGTGCCGTTGGTCGACAGTACGGCAAGATCTTGGCAAAAAACCTACGGGAATGACGGTTATCAACGCGGTTGGGCAATTTTGCTTGGCTTCGTTTATCCGAGTGATATTTATCAGGACTTTGCTTCCGCACTCGGTGTAACCACCAGTCACGAACTGGCAGGCGGTTATTACTGGAACCTGTTCCCGGTGATGAAGACCAGCTTGGAAGCTTTTGCGACCACTTATTGCTATTTCGATCGACATAACGAAACAACGGATTACAAAGCAGGCTATGGTGATTATATTCACGATTATGATGCGGCGAACTATATTCCGTCAAGTTATGAGAAGAGCATAACCGTTGATTACGATCGTAATTTGAACGATCCGAATATGAAGTATAACGAACGTTGGTAGTTCGGATCACAACCTTAAAAAATCCCGCCGTTTGAGCGGGATTTTTTTGTTGCTGTTATTTATGATGCAATCATGTTTCAAACAGTGATAACATCTTGCAAGCAATATTCTGAAGGCAAAGCGGACGCCGCAATACGGAAGAATGCACAGAACAAGAATATAGAGAGCAGAGAATAGGGAATGCAGTTGTTAGAACCGCAAAAAAAACAGCGCCGCATCGGACGCTGTTTTTGATAAGCTTGAACGATTACAAAATCCCAATCAGCGCTTGTCGTAAGTTCTCGGCGCTATCCAGTTTGTAATAGTTTTTATTGGAGACATTCTGCGGAAAATATTCGCTGATGCCGAGTGCAAAAATGTTTGATTGTTGATTTAAGAATGTTCGGCTTAAATTGATGCTTTCCGTATTTGACAGCAAATATTCTTTATAATGTCCGATGGTGTCTTTAGCCTCGTTAATAAAGTTGTTGTATTCGGCAAAATATTCCAAGAAAACAAAGATTCCCGTGATGGTGGCGGCAATGATGGCGCTGGTGATACCGCCGACATAAATGCTGCTGAAAATCCATATAATCAGGATAGACAACAAAGCCCATACTTTCATCGGAATGGTGATATACCAACGTTTGAATTTATGCAAAACAATCCAAATGTAAAAGGCATATAACAGCGCCGTTGCTAAAAGAATAATTAAGCTTTGCGCCATATTGATGCTGTTGGCGGCAATAAAAATCAACGTGCATAACAGCATGGCAACGCTGAACAACAAATAGCC
>JAGCYN010000078.1 GCA_017960745.1 Alphaproteobacteria bacterium
TACCCGATAAAGAGGTAACAGTTATTTTATCAGAGTTTGTGTCGATAAGATCAACGTCCAAATCCCAATTCATCGTACCGTTGTTGGTCACCGTACCGAGATTATCCGTTTGCAACACGCCGTTATCAACACTCAAGTTAAGTATAGAACCGGAACTTGCTGATATTCCAACTTTTAATTGACCTTGAGAAAGTCCGTCATAACCATCGTTAATCGTAACCGTTGCGCCATTTGCAATATTAATAACACCTGCATTGTAGATACTGTTAGGTTTATTATTAGCTCCATTATTAATAAAGGTCGTATTTGCAAGGGTTAATGTCGTTCCACTAGCATATTCTGGATAGCATGCATTGGTTGTAAACGGATTTGCCGTACCATTAAAAATAGCACCACCATAATAATCAGCACTGTTTCCAATAAAATCCCCCGTAATACTGCTTATGGTTGCCTTCTTACCAAAATACTGGCTCATATTAGATATAGCACCACCAGCACCACTAGCTTTATTACCGATAAAATCACCAATGATACTTACTATTGTTGTATCTTTCCCGTTATCCGTCATAGATGCGTTAGATATAGCACCACCATATCCTAAGGTACCTGTGGCTGAATTACCAACGAAATTACCGATAATTGAAATGGTCGTGCCATTAAGGTTAGATATAGCACCTCCTAAACCCAAAGCTGCATAATTATTCGTTGATGTGCGATAAACATTGTTTGCAACAAAGTTACCAGTAATTGTATCTATTGTTCCCATATTATTAATGGCGCCGCCAAAACCAATACCATCTGCACCACACCAACCACCACAACTATCGGAAAACCCATTTACTTTTAATTCATTGCCAATAAAATCACTTTCTATCTCATTAATGGTTTTGGCATTTCTGATAGCACCGCCTGTTGTTTCAATATTAGTAAATGAATCACCAAATGACATATAAATTGCACCATCACTTGTATTTGAAATTTTTGTAAAGACTTTTAAATTTACATTATCTGCTGTTACGTTGTCGTTCAATCTTGTTTGAGTAATTTGATAGTCCGTTGGTTTTGTATAAGTATAAGTAAAATATCTATTCCAATCAGTCGGAGCAATTCCATTGTGTGGCATTTTCATTCTGATAGCACCAGTGATAGTATTTCCGCTGACAGTTGCATTACTTCCGGAAACATAGGCATTTGGATAGCTTCCAATAGCTGTCGAACCGTTATCCGTCCAGACTATTTTGTCGTTCTCCTTAAACGAAAACTTATGGTACTCTTTAGTTATGTTGTCATCAGCATAGGTGTAATAATCATAATCACTTGCTGTGCCGTCAATTGGTGTCCATACGCTAACCGGTAATTTTGTTTTATCAAAAGTATAGTTTGTACCGCTAATAGAGAACACCGAATTGGCAGCCGTTGCACCGGTTGATGTCATTGCAACAGCAGTTGAACCTGACAAATATTTCAGCATATTGGTTTTATCGGCATCTAATGTGGTAGGGGTGGTATAGTAGTATCTTTTGCCGTTAAAGGAGATTGCCGTGGTGCCGGCCGGTGCTGTTTCACTTGATCCGAGCTCTGTTAACGCGTAAGTACCAAGGTATGTACCCAAGATCGAAATCTTTTCCTCGGTTTTTGACTGTAAGTCATCCAAAGTCGGCTTTGGAGCTGCCGCATCCGCGACGCTTACCGCGCCTAAGGCAAATAGCCCACAGTTAATTAAAAAGCACTTTCTCAAAACCGAACGATATTGTCTGGTTAATAAGCCGATTGCCGAACGCGTATAAGTCATGATATGAATCTCCCTAAAAATAAAGCATCAGTACTTTAAAAACATCATTAAGACAGTCCTAGCGAAAGGATACTCCGCAAATGATTAAAATTCAACTAAAAACACTTGATAAGAATCTCAATCGTTGAGAGCTATTTTGTCTTGACATTAACCAAAAATAAACTAAGTTATAGCCAACACTTAAAACTTAAAATAGGAGATAAAAATGAGTGCTATTGTTGATATTCATGCAAGAGAAATTTTAGATTCACGCGGTACCCCGACCGTTGAGGCTGAGGTTGTTTTACAGTCCGGTGCGTTCGGTCGCGCTGCTGTTCCGAGCGGTGCCTCGACAGGTGTACACGAAGCCGTTGAATTAAGAGACGGTGATAAATCCCGTTTCGGCGGTAAAGGCGTTTTGAAGGCTGTTGAAAACGTTAATGAAGCTATTTATGACGCTCTGGCCGGTTATGATGCTGAAGATCAAATTGATATTGATAGCAAAATGATTGAATTGGACGGCACCGAAAACAAGGGTAAGCTGGGTGCTAATGCCATCTTGTCCGTTTCTTTGGCTGTTGCCAAGGCTCAGGCTGAAGAAGCCGGTTTGCCGTTGTATCGTTACTTGGGCGGCACCATGGCTCGCACTTTGCCGGTTCCGATGATGAACATCTTGAACGGCGGCAAACACGCAGATAACCCGATTGATATTCAAGAATTCATGATTATGCCGGTTTCTGCCGAGTCCATTAAAGAAGCTATCCGCATGGGTGCTGAAATCTTCCAGGTTTTGAAGAAAAACTTGAAGGCTGCCGGCCAAAACACCAACGTTGGTGATGAAGGCGGTTTTGCTCCGAATCTGCAGTCTGCAGACGAAGCTTTGACTTTCATTGTTAACGCCATTAAAGATGCCGGTTATAAGCCGGGTGAAGATGTTGTTTTGGCACTCGATGCCGCTTCTTCCGAATTCTACAAAAACGGAAAATATGAAATGGAAGGTGAAGGCAAATCTTACACCAACGCTCAAATGGTTGAATATTACAAAGGTTTGTGCGACAAATTCCCGATTTTCTCCATTGAAGACGGTATGGCCGAAGATGACTTTGAAGGCTGGAAATTGTTAACTGATGCTTTAGGCAACAGAATCCAACTCGTCGGTGATGACTTGTTCGTAACCAATCCGGCTCGTTTGGCTATGGGCTTTGAAAAAGGCATTGCCAACTCCATTTTGATTAAGGTTAACCAAATCGGTACTTTAACCGAAACCATGAAGGCTGTTGATATGGCTCAACGTCACGGTTACTCCGCTGTTTTGTCTCACCGTTCCGGTGAAACGGAAGATACCACCATTGCTGATATCGCCGTTGCCACCAACTGCGGTCAGATCAAAACCGGTTCAATGTCTCGTACCGACCGTATGGCAAAATACAACCAGTTGATCCGCATTGAGGAAGAACTCGGCGATATGGCTGTTTATGCCGGTAAATCTATTTTGAAAAATAAATAGGATATAAACAAACGCAAAACAAAGGACGGTGGGTGGAAATTCGCCGTCCTTTGTTTTTCATCAGGGAGAATTGTTATGAATTTTATGGAACTGGCAACAACAAGATATTCGGTGCGTGCCTTTGATAACCGCGCCATTGAGGCCGACAAACTGCAAAAAATTTTGGAAGCGGGACGTATTGCGCCGACCGCCAAAAACAATCAGCCGCAACACATTTATGTGGTTAAATCGGCCGCCGGCCTTGCCAAAATGCAGGCTGTTACCCGATGCCATTACGGTGCGCCGGTGGTGTTGATTGTGGCCTACGATAAAAACCTGGAATGGCAGAACCCGCTTGAAAACGGCGTGGTTTCCGGTCAGCAAGATGCCAGCATTATTGCCACCCATATGATGTTGCAGGCCACCGAACTCGGAATCGGCTCGGTTTGGGTTGATATGTTTTCGCCGACAGAGGTTAAAAAGGTTTTCGAATTGCCGGAAAATATTGTGCCGGTATTGCTGATGCCGCTCGGCTATGCCGCGAAAGACGCCGCACCATCGCCGTTTCATACGCAGAAAAAGCCTTTAAGTGAGACCGTAACGGAAATTTAGAACTGTTGTTCTGCATTTAAACCTTTTTAACGACTTGTGAATGCAAAATATTTTGCTTGCACCGTCCCGAAAATGATTCTATGCTTACGGCAGTATTAACATTCAAAAAGGAACTGCAAACATGAGCAACAAATATGCCGGTACACAAACCGAGAAAAATTTACAAGCCGCTTTTGCCGGTGAAAGCCAAGCGCGCAATAAATATACTTATTTTGCCAGCAAAGCCAAAAAAGAAGGTTTTGAGCAAATTGCCGCTATTTTCCTGCAAACCGCTGAAAATGAAAAAGAACATGCCAAAATGTGGTTTAAGGAACTGGAAGGAATCGGCGATACCGCCGCTAATCTGAATGCTGCCGCCGAAGGTGAAAACTACGAATGGACCGATATGTATGAAGATTTTGCCAAAACGGCGGAAGCTGAAGGCTTTTCTGCATTGGCAGCCAAATTCCGTGCCGTCGGCGCCATTGAAAAAACACACGAAGAAAGATATCGTGCTTTGCTGAAAAATGTTGAAACCAGCGAAGTTTTCGCCAAATCTTCAGTAAAGGTTTGGGAATGCCGCAACTGCGGACATATTGTTGTCGGTACTTCCGCACCGGTCGCTTGCCCGGTTTGCGCCCATCCGCAAAGCTATTTTGAATTAAGAGCTGAAAATTACTAATCTGATTTCAAAAAAAAAGAAAACGTTCTCTCTCTTTCAGAGAACGTTTTCTTTTTGTCTTCAATAGAGGAACCGAAACAAAATTTGTGTCTGTGGGCTTATAAAGCCATCCACAGACCGGCGCAACAAATAATCAGCACGACAATTACTGACGCACAACCTGTGTTGTAACCGGATGCGCCGAGAGAATCATTAGGACCGTACATAACCGTCATTTTTTAAGTTAAACAATACCGTAACACATCAAATTTTGAGAGGATAACGGAGCTTTCGGGAACGAAATTTTCGTTGCCGTTTCAGCCGCGTCGTATCGGAACACGCGTTCTATTTATATAAAACTGCATAATAAGCCTTAAATATTTGAAAAATCTTCTTCAAGCTATCTTCTCAACCTTGCTTTGTCAAGTTAATTTTCCTGATTACATCGCCATATGGTGGTTACTTGGCGGTGGCTATAATCAAAACAGCCGTGGCCGCCAACAACAAAATAATCCATCTCTTGGCAATCGGCTGATACTTTTGCTTGAACCCGAAATGTTGTCCGATTTTGTTAAACAACATAATCCAAATTACCGATAAATAGGTCATTGCCGACGTATAGGCCGGATTTTCGGCATAGTGAACCGAGAAGTTGACCAATATCATATTCAGCGGCGCTAACAACAAAAACCAGGCAGCCAGCAAATTTTCCTTTTTAAACAATTGCGCGACAGAGATGTGCCGCCGATAGCAAATACCCAAATTTACAAAACCGACAATCAGGCTGACAATCAAAACTCTGTATACCGTTGCAGCCAACAAATGGCCGTTGGCGTACGTCATAATGATCTTATTGGTTACATCTATAAACGAAAAAATCAGCAACAGCGGCAACATAGATTTCAAGCACGATACCGCCAAAGCCTGCTGCCGATATTTCATGACCGCCAAAACAATAGACAAGACGGCAAGTATAATGGCGGCAAAACGCCCGATATCTGCCATATAACTCGTTAAAATCGCCGGTTTAACCACGAGCCAAAAAATAAACGTTATCAAAACCGCCAACGGCTGAATTGAAGAAATCATTTCGGCGCCGAATTTTTGAAAAAGCTTGTAGATATTATAATCCAAATATGATACGGCAATACCTTGAATGACGGCAATGGCAAAAAAAGGCCATGCAAATTGCGGCGCAAACCATAACAATGCCGGCAAAACCGCCAAAGCAGGAATAAACCCGCGGTAAACAATAAAAATATTCGGATTTAATTTACTGTGCTGATTGCAAAGATAATAACAAGCGTAACAAATGCTCGTTGCAATTGCAAATATACACCACATATTGATTTCTCTCCTTTTTCCTTATTTTCGTTTTTTAATATTTATTTTTTAAAATAGATTTAATTGCACCCAAACAAACAATGATTGACGAATCATTTCAGGCACTGTATATTAGGCTCTTTGAAGGAGTATGTCATGAAAAAGCTGATTATCTGGGACTTTGACGGTGTTATTGCCGATACCGAAAAACTTTGGATTCAGGTTTGGCGCGATACCTTGAAAGAACAAAGAAATTTCGTTTTAACGCCTCAGCAGGAATTTGAAATTTTGGTCGGGGTTGCAGATAAAGACAAAAGAGAACGGTTGGAAAAATATTTTCCAAACCTTAATCTGGATGCCGATTTCATGCAAAAAATCACTGACGGCGAAATCTATATGGGGACGCACTTTATGAAGGCCATTCCGGGTGTTGAGGCTATTTTTGCCGATACCCGTTTTGCCCACTGCATTGCCACCGGCGCCACCAAAATACAGCATGCCTGGAAAATGACACAATTGGATTGGATGGAAAATTATATGTCAAAAGCGGATTTTTTTACTTCTGATATGGTGCCGCACGGAAAACCGGCGCCGGATTTGTTTTTGCTGGCAGCCAAAACCGAAAACTATCCGCATCAAAACTGCATTGTTATCGGCGACAGTTTAAATGATTTTGCGGCGGCCAAAGCGGCCGGCATTGATTGTATCGCCTTTGTCGGTGCCGAGGGCAACAATACGTCGGCATATCGTCAAAAGTGCATGGACGCCGGTGTTTTAACCGTTTGCGCCACCATGAATGAATTGCACCGGTTTTTAAGCGACTGGCTTCAAAAATAAATAAGGAATGTTTCATGATCGATATTTTATTAAATTTTGCACAACATGCCGGAAAAGTTATGATGGAGATGCAGCAAAAAGCTCGCTCTCTCGGCAATAAAGATGCTTTTATCGGCTCGATTGTAACCGAAGCGGATATCAAGGTTTCGGATATGTTTATGCAAACAATCGCCGACAATTTTGCCGACTTGAATTATATGATTATCGATGAGGAAAAAATCACACAATACGGCAACAACATCTTTGCCAAAGTTGCCGATACCGAATATCAGTTTGTGATTGATCCGATTGACGGCACTATTCAATATGCCCACGGGCACCCGCTATATGGTTTAACCATCGGTGTATATAAAAACGCTAAGCCTATAATCGGCCTGATTTATATGCCGAGTATGCGCGAACTGCTTTATTATGACGGACAACAATGCTTTTATGTTGAGAATGCCTTTACGCCAGAAGCACATAAAATTGAAATAAAACCGCATCAAAAAATAACATCGCCGATTATCTTCGGACATTTTTGGCGTTGGCAGGTCACTGAAAAATTTTCAATTTCAAATACTCTGTTTTTGAATTATTTTTCCGCTGTCAGCCAAACCATGTACACCCTTATCGGCAAAGCCAAGGCGTATGCTATGTATCTGCATTTGTGGGATATTGCCGGTGCGGTGCCGATTGCGCAATATTTGGGTTTTAAAATTTTTGAATACGGCACCGGTCGAGTTTATGACGCCATTTCAGAAGAATATTTTACAACCGGTATGGACACCAAAAATTCGTGCATTTTATGTTATCCGGAAGATTTTGCCGAAATCAGTACCATGCTGACACCGAAAGACGGTATTTAGCCGCCTCTTTATCTCTAGCATCGGCGGTTAAATAAAAATGTCAGGTTTGGCTTCGCGCTTGATATCCCAATTTCTTTCTTCTTTAAGTTTATCTTTGTTATCATATCCCATATTTATAATCTTTTCTCGCATATTCTGTAATGCTTCGCCATTGAAAATGATATAAATAAAATAGCGATCCACATAAACACTGTCCGGATGCGGCCACGGGCGTGCTTTGCCCAACAAATAATCAATGTCCATATATTTTATTTCTCTTTCCGGAAGAACATCTCTCCATTCTGAAAAACTGATTTTAATAAACGAATCTTTTTCATAAAAATCAAAAAAGTCTTTTGCGTTCCATTCCGGTACAAACGGTGCCCAACCGTCTTCATGATTTATTTTTTTATGAAAGCGATCGAAAGGTGTCGGATCGTCCTCTGAATATAATCTGCCGATCATCAGTAACCGATATTTACGACCCGGTTCAAAATTCGGGCTGGCTTTAATGCGGGAACGGATATTATTCATTATTTTCATTTCGTATTGCAAATCAAAATACTTTACTTTTTGATCGCGAAAAGCCTGCAGACCGGCGTAATATATCGCCATCATCATTAAAATAAGGGCGGTATTCTTCCAAAAATTTCCTTCCTGCCGCAATAAAATTGCCCAACCGAGAGCATAAATATACGGCACGGCAAAAAATCCCAGACGCAGTTGTGCCGTATAATCATGGACGGACAGTAAATTACAGATCTGCGAACTGAAAATCATTACCGCCATAATCAAAATGACAAGCAAATTTTGTTGCCACGACTTTTGGAACATCAAATATCCCATAAACAGTAGCGATGAACTTAAAAACAATTTGAACCATGTCGGCATATAATATGAATTGTCCACAAAAGTTTCCCACAAGGCATATGGCAAATCACGCAAATGTTGCATCAACACAGATATCGTAACAGGTTCGATAGCTTCGGCGTAAGTCAATGCTTCCCATTTTTTCTTCAATGCAAAAACAAGAGAATATATTATCAATGACAGGAATATACTAAGAGCCGGCTTATAATATTTTTTAATCAACTCTTGAAAACTCAGATTATCAAACCATACACGTAACAAACAGCGCCCCGATAAAATAATGATGATGCTCTGAATGGTTGCCGGATAGCAGCCGTAAGAAAAAACAAACAGAGTAAATGCTGCCAACTGCGGTTTTATACCCGCTTTTTCTACCCAAAACAGGGCCCACACAATCAGCAAAATATTCCAAAAATGCGTTTCCGAACGTACGAATTGCAACCACGGATAAGTATATGGCAACAACATAATAAACAACCCGAAAATCGTGTAAATCAGCGTAGTTTTCGGCAGTTCCCAATACTTTGCCAAGGCAATCATTGCCAAACAAAAGCCGCAAAAACAGAATAAATTATTCATCACCGGTAAAATGTCGCCGCCGACAAGCTGTTGAATTAAGCCGGCACCGAAACGACCGTCAAACAGCGACCAGCCGATTTCTATACCTTTTTTAATTTGTCCCCAATCGTGATTACCGAAAAAGAAGGTCATGGTATGCCATAAGAAAACGATGTTGATAATGGCAAACATCCAGAGAAAGGCCTTTTTCGAGCAAGGCGTGATTGACTGCCAGGCTTCGGCGATAATATCTTCCAAATCAGCATTCGCCAACCACCAATCATCAAATAAACAGCCTTTTTTACGGCTATGTGATGCACGCAAAGTTTTAATCATTTTTCGCCTCAGGAGCTTTTGTTTCATATCCCAATTTATGCAACCTATCCCTGATATCATTCAGAGATAGCCAATCCAGAACAATATAAATATATTTACCATTCAAATAAATACTGTTCGAATGCGGCCACGGAAATGCTCGATGCAACAAATAATCAATATCCAATTTTTCTATGTCGCGATCTTCCAATTTAATCCAGTAATCGGAATAACTCAGCTCAACGAATGAATCTTTTTCATAAAAGTCAAAAAAGGCCTTGGCATTCCATGCCATCACATAAGGTATCCAAGAATCTTCAATTTTAACGGCATCATTATAATGATCGAATGTTGTATTTTCCCACAAAAAATCTATATCCCCAATCATCAGAATATTATATTTTTGACTTGGATCAAACTTCGGATCAGCTTTTATCCGTGCACGAATATCATCATAAATTTTCATTTCGCGTTGCAAATCAAAATACTTTACTTTTTGATCACGAAATGCCTGCAGGCCGGCATAACAGGTTGCTATCATCATCAAAACCAGTGCCGTATTTTTCAATAAATTTTCTTTTTGCCGCAACATAATGGTCCAGCCGAGGGCATAAATATATGGCACCGCAAAGAAGTCCAAACGCAGTTGCGCCGCATAATAATGGGCAGATAACAAATCAATAATTTGCGAACTGACAAGAATGGCGATTATAAACGCACCGATTAATAAATTTTGGCGATACGATTTGCCCGTCATTAAATAAAATACAAACAGGAAGGATAAGCCCAAAAGCAATTTTAACCCTGTCGTCAGATAATATCCGTTGCCCATAAACGTTTCTTTCAGGCTCTGCGGCAGATTGAGAACATTTTGGAACAACGTTGTTACCGTCACCGGCTCAAGCGACATATAATTAATAAATAATCCCTGTTTTTTCATCCACCCGAAAATAAGGATAAACACAACAAAAGAAACAAAAATATTGATAACATGCGAATAATATTTTTTGATCAAATCCTTTAAACTCGGGTTATCAAACCACACGGTCAGCAAACAGCGTCCCCAAAAAATCAAAATAATCGTTTCAATGGTTGCCGGATAACAGCCGAGCGAAAATACAAAAATCATAAAGGCGGCAAACTGCGGCCAAAATTGTTTTTTGTCGGCCAGTGATGATGCCAGCACAATCAACAAAATGTTCCAAAAATGCGTTTCCGAACGCACATATTGCAACCACGGATAAGTATATGGCAACAACATAATAAACAACCCGAAAACCGTATAGATCAGCGTGATTTTCGGCAGTTCCCAATATTTTGCCAAGGCCACCATTGCCAGACAAAAACCGCAAAAACAGAATAAATTATTCAAAACCGGTAAAATGTCGCCGCCGACAGCCTGTTGAATGACGCCGGCGCCCCAGCGCCCGTCAAA
>JAGCYN010000079.1 GCA_017960745.1 Alphaproteobacteria bacterium
GATTTCAATCAGCGTTTCGGCACCTTTATTATGCCCGGCGGCACTCGGCATCATGTGCTTTTTCGCCCAACGACGATTACCGTCCATCATAAACGCAATCTGTTGTCTTGTTTCAGTCACCGAAAATCCGCCCCTTATACCTGCATAATATCCTTTTCTTTGCTTTCGTATTGGTCATCGACTTTTTTGACGGCATCATCCGTCCATTTCTGGATATCGTTGTTATATTTCTTTTCGTCATCTTCGGATATCAGCGCATCTTTCTTCATCTTTTTGACTTCATCCATGGCGTCGCGGCGAATGTTGCGAATGGCAATTTTGCCCTGCTCGGCATATTTACCGGCAATTTTCACCAACTCTTTGCGGCGTTCTTCGCTGAGTGGCGGAATCGGAATACGAATCAGCTGACCGTCAGACATCGGATTTAAGCCGAGTTCGCTTTCCCGCAGCGCTTTTTCAACATTCTTTGCCAAGCCTTTATCCCAAACGCTGACCGATAATGTACGCGCATCCGGTACGCTGATGGTGCTGACTTGAGAAATCGGCGTCATACTGCCGTAGGCGTCAACCAAAATGCCGTCAAGCAAGCTGGCATGAGCACGCCCCGCGCGCAAACCGCTGAAATCGTTTTTCAAAGCTTCAATCGTTTTATCCATCCGTCCAAGCGTTTCCGCTTTTAATGTTTCATAATCAGACATAGCCACCTCTTCATTTTATTATTGTACATTTTACCTTGCCGCATACCGCTTGCAATATTGTGTTTTCGCCTTGCTGTGAAAAAACCATGACCGGTAATTTGTTGTCGCGGGCAATTGCAATCGCGGACATATCCATCACTTTCAGTTGTTTGCCGATAACCTCATCATAACTGATTTCATCATAACGGACAGCTTCCGGGTTATAACGCGGATCGTCGCTGTAAACGCCGTCAACCTGCGTTGCCTTCATTAAAATATCGCAATGCATTTCAAGCGCGCGCAACACTGCGCCGGTGTCGGTGGTAAAATACGGACACCCCGTACCGCCGGCAAAAATCAAAACATTATTCTGCACAGCTTCCGATGCTTCGGCAAAATTATAGGTGCGGCAAACCTGCGGTATTGCCAAACCGGAAAAAGTCTGTGCCTGACAGCCGATACCCTGCAACGCCGATTGTATGGTTAAAGCGTTCATTACCGTTGCTATCATACCGAGATGATCGGCAACACTGCGGTCCATATTTTCGGCCGCATTTTTCGCGCCGCGGAAGAAATTTCCGCCGCCGACAACCAAACAAACTTGCACGCCCATACGCGTAACTTGGGCAATTTCAGCCGCCAATTTTTTCACAATATCGGCGTCTATCCCCGTTTTTTGCGCACCGGCAAGCCCCTCACCAGAAAGTTTGAGGAGTATTCTCTTATATTTAGGTTTCATTTTTCCACTCAGCTTAAACATACCTCGTATGTTATCTATTTTATTTGCTTTGTCATTATTATTTTGTGCGGTTTCAACAGAATTTTTAAAATATGGTTGAAAAAAAGATGAATTTAAGCTAAGGATAAGGAAATTTTTACATAAAGGAGACACAAAAATGATATGGCTTTTGGTCTTATGCGCGCTTGGCGGCTATCTCATCGGTTCAATTCCCTTCGGTTTGGTCTTATGCTATATGGCCGGTTACGGTGATATTCGCAAAATCGGCTCCGGTAATATCGGCGCCACCAATGTTTTGCGCACCGGCAATAAGTGGTTGGCACTGTTAACCGTGTTGTTAGACGCTTTGAAAGCCGGTTTGGCAGCCTTTGCGGCATATAAATTGCTGCCGACCGTTTCGCTGTCGGGCAACGGCGGCATACCGCTGAATGTTTGGGGTTCGTTGATTGCCGGTACGGCCGGTATTTTGGGACACAATTTCCCGATTTGGCTCAAATTCAAAGGCGGCAAAGGCGTTGCTTCCTCGTTCGGTTTTATTTTAATGACGCAATGGCCGGTGGCGCTGGTGGCACTCGGAATTTGGCTGACCATGGCCGTTATTTTCCGTTATTCTTCGTTGGCAGCGCTGACAGCGGCGGCTTCGATGCCGGTTGTGGCTTTCTTTATGTGCCCGCCGATTTACGCCGCTTTTTATTCGGCAATTGCCCTGTTGGTTATTGTTCGCCATCATGCCAACATCAGACGTTTACTGAAAGGCGAAGAAAGTAAAATCAGTTTCAAAAAGAAGAGCTAAACGGTGGAAAAAAGTCGTCTGATTGAGATTTTGCGCATTTTGAACACCGCTGGTATCGGACCGGTTACCTTTTACGGTGCGTTGAAAAAATACGGCGACTTTTCACAGGTTTTGCAATTTCTGAGCACCAAAAAAGAGGTGCCGAGCGTGGTATGGGCCGAAGAAGAAATCGATAAAGTCGAAAAATTCGGCGGCGCAATTATTACCTATGAAGATGAATTATATCCGGCGGCTTTGAAAGAGCTGAATGATGCCCCACCGCTTTTATATGCCAAAGGAAATCTGAATTTGTTGCAACATCCGACTTGTGTGGCAATTGTCGGCGCGCGCAATGCTTCAATCGCCGGGCGCAAAATGGCGTCGCGAATCGCCTATGATTTAACCAACAGCGGCATTTTAACGGTTTCCGGAATGGCGCGCGGTATTGATGCTGCCGCACACAAGGGCGCTCTTTATGCTCAAAATCAGCACGGCGCCACCATCGCGGTTTTGGGAACCGGTCTTGATGAAATATATCCGACGGAAAATCAGGCGCTGTATCATGATATTTGCCGTCAGGGTTTGATTTTATCGGAATTGCCGATGACCACCAAAGCCCAAGTTTCCAATTTTCCGCGTCGCAACCGCATTATATCGGCGTTGGCGCAAGGCATATTGATTGTTGAAGCGGGGCTGAATTCCGGTTCACTGATTACCGCCCGCCTAGCCTTGGAACAGGGCAAAGAAATTTTTGCCGTGCCGGGTTCGCCTCTCGATATCCGCTCGGCAGGCCCGAATAATCTTATCAAACAGGGTGCCGTTTTAACTGAGAACGCCGATGATATTATCAGTAATTTACAAATGCCGCGGCAAATAAAAAATTTCAATTTGGATGCGTTGCCTCTTGACAAAGTTGAAAATCGTGTAAATATTTCTGCTCAGAAAAATGACGACTCATTATCCGCACCGGAAGCAGTCAACAGTTTGATGGATTTGATTGATTATAACGGTGTCGATATCGATGAATTATTGACAACATCTCATCTGGCGCAGGCTGATTTTTTCACCCAGCTGTTGGATTTGGAGATGTCGGGCAAAATCGAACGACAGGTCGGTAATCGAGTGGTCAGAATAAAATAGGATACAAAAATGAAACTGGTTGTAGTAGAATCTCCGGCAAAAGCCAAAACCATCAACAAATATTTGGGCAGCGACTATAAAGTGCTTGCCAGCTACGGTCATATTCGTGATTTACCGAGTAAAGACGGCTCGGTTGATCCGGATAACGGCTTTGCCATGCAGTGGGAATTCAGCGCCGCCGGTCGCAAACACTTAAATGATATCATCACCGCCTTAAAAGACTGCGACACGTTAGTCCTCGCATCCGACCCGGATAGAGAGGGAGAAGCAATTGCGTGGCACATTCTTGAAGAACTCAAGGAAAAAAATAAGCTTAAAGGCAAAAAAATCGAACGCGTGGTGTTCCACGAAATTACCAAAAGTGCGGTTAAAGAAGGGATTGAAAACCCGCGTGAGATTGATCAGGATTTGGTCAGCGCTTATATGGCTCGCCGGGCGCTTGATTATTTGGTCGGCTTTACCTTATCACCGGTTTTGTGGCGTAAACTGCCGGGTTCAAAATCTGCCGGACGCGTGCAGTCCGTTGCCTTGCGTTTGATTTGCGAACGCGAAAATGAAATCGAAAAGTTCAAGCCGGAAGAATATTGGACCGTCGATGTTGACTTTTTAACCAAATCGCAGGCGCATCTTTTAACCCATTTGATTAACCTTGACGGTAAAAAGCTCAATAAATTTTCCATCAATTCGGTTGAAAAAGCCAATGAAGCCAAGGCAAAAATTGAGGTGCAATCGTTCAGCGTTGCCAATGTTGAGCGCAAAAAGGCCAGCCGTTATCCGGCGCCGCCGTTCACCACTTCAACACTGCAACAAGAGGCCGCGCGCAAGCTGCGCTTTTCAGCCAAAAAGACCATGCAGGTGGCACAAAAGCTTTATGAAGACGGTTTTATTACCTATATGCGTACCGATGCGGTCAACCTTTCCAATGATGCCATCAAGGCTTGCCGCGAGGCAATTGTGAAGTATTTCGGTGACAGCTATCTGCCGAAAACCCCGAAAGAATATAAAAACAAAACCAAAAATGCTCAAGAAGCGCACGAGGCCATTCGTCCGTCTGACGTGATGAATACGCCGAAAAAGATGGAAATGCGCTTAGACAGCGATGCTTATAAACTTTATGAGCTGATTTGGAAACGCACCGTGGCCTGCCAAATGAATCCGGCCATATTGGATAAAGTCGTGATTGACACCAAATCGGCCGATGACAAGATTTTGTTGCGCGCAACCGGACAGGTTATTCAGTTTGACGGTTTCCTGCGTTTGTATCAGGAAAGTAAAGATGATAGCGACGAAGATGATGATAACGTTATTCTGCCGAATGTGGAAGTTGCCGAAGCATTGCAGAAAAACGAAATTAAACCGGCGCAACACTTTACCACGCCGCCGCCGCGCTTTACCGAAGCCAGCCTGGTGAAAAAACTCGAAGAACTCGGCATCGGTCGTCCTTCGACGTATGCCAATATTATTGCCGTTTTGCAAGAGCGAAAATATGTAAAAGTTGAAAAACTGCGCTTTATTCCGGAAGATCGCGGACGTATCGTAACCGTTTTTTTGGAAAACTTCTTCAAAAAATATGTGGAATATGACTTTACGGCGCAATTGGAAGAATATTTGGATGACGTGTCATCGGGCAATATGGAATGGAAAAAACTGCTCGGCGGTTTCTGGGCAAAGTTCATCAAAACCGTTGATAGCGTTAAGCCGTTGCAACTCAGCGAAGTGATTGACCGCATTGATGAAGCGCTTTCCGCGCATTTGTTCCCGCCGCGTGAGGACGGTTCCGATCCGCGCAGCTGTCCGGTATGTCATCAGGGTCATTTAAGCATTAAATTCGGCAAGTTCGGCGCCTTCATAGGTTGTTCGAACTATCCGGAATGCACATATACCAAGCCGCTGACCGATACCAAAGACGAAGAACAGCAAGATGCACAGCACGCTGCCTTAAAAACGGCCGAAAACACGGATAAACTGATGGGACAGTTCAATAATATGAATATTTATCTCAAAAAAGGTCCGTACGGTTATTACGTTCAACTCGGCGAAGAAGCAACCGCCACCACCGAAAAACCGAAACGCGTGGCGTTACCGAAGTTTGTGAAGCCGGAAGAATTGACGCCGGAACAAGCCGAGATTTTGATTGCACTGCCGCGTGATTTAGGCAATGGCATTCAGGTCAACATCGGCAAATTCGGGCAATATATCAAGCAGGGCGGTAAATCCAAGTCGCTGACCGGCGATGACAATATCTTTAACATGACGGCCGAACGTGCCAATGAGCTGTTGCAGAATGTTACCGCCAAGGCAGAACCGAAAGTTTTGGGCAAGTTGCCGAAAACGAATGATGACATTATTTTAAGCAAAGGACGTTACGGTATGTACCTGAAATGCGGCAAAAATAACTATGCCATTCCGAAAGGTTACGCGCCGAGCGAATTGACTCTCGAAGAGGCCGTACAAATCATCAACGCAAAGAAATAAGGGTATTTTGTGCATAAAGTGCTTGCAAATTTCGTTTTATGCGTTTATACATTCTGAAAAATGAAGAAAATTTTGAGGTTTTTGTATGAGTAAAGAAGAACTTTTGGAACTGACCGGCGAAGTCATTGAAAAATTGCCGAACGCCATGTTCCGTGTAAAACTGGAAAACGGTGTGGAAATTTTGGCACACACCGCCGGCAAAATGCGTAAATTCCGCATTCGGGTGATGGTCGGCGACAAGGTGGATATTGAAATGACACCTTATGATTTGACCAAAGGACGCATCACTTTCCGTCATAAAGACTAGATTAAAAAAACAGCCTCCGCTTCGGAGGCTGTTTATTTTTTTGCCCTATCCATTTTTTGAAAACTGCGCATTGAAACTCTGCGCTGCGGACGGAATGTAATCCGCCCCTTCGTCAGGCGAACGATATATTTTTTTATTTTTTCCTGTTCTTCGGGGGTTAAAAAATCAGCCGCCCGTGTCATTTCATATTCAAAAAGCGATATACAGCGCTCATGGCGGATTATTTCATGTATGGTAACCGTGCCGTCCGGATTGATGCTGTCCTGTGACATTTTCTTACTCCTAAAAAAAATCCCGCAAGCACTATGCTGGCGGGCGGATGTTCGAAAACCGTTTAGACACAACCGGCTCGGCTTATTTGGCGAGGCCTTATTCACCGACATCCGTCCAGCGGATAGAAGTCGGATTATTTAAAGTCGCATTCGACAAGCGACTGTGTCTAAAAAGGGTTTTCGACGCCCTAAGCATAAAAATATGCCTATCCGTAATGTACAGATGTTCATTCAGATTGTCAAGCTACAAGTAGCGTATTGCTTCCAACGCCGCCCGTGCCCCGCAACCGGCGGCAATAACCGCCTGCCGATACGGATTGCAAACATCGCCGGCGGCATACACCCCCTTAATATCCGTGGCGTTACTTTTGTTGCGCGTGATGATATAGCCGCCGGAATCAAGCCGCAAATAGCGCCGAAACAAATCAGTATTCGGGTGATGACCGATAGCCACAAACACGCCGGCCACATTAACATATTGGATTTTATCGGTTTTGACGTGACGCACTTTCAAGCCGGTTACTTCCAGCGGTTCTTCCGTACCTAAAACTTCATCAACCACACTGTTCCAAATAATCGTTACTTTGCGGCTGTCATGAAGACGTTGCTGTAAAATATGTTCGGCTTTCAGTGTGTGGGTGCGCACAATCATATAAACTTTATCCACAAAGCCCGTTAAATAAAGAGCTTCTTCCGCGGCACTGTTGCCGCCGCCGATAACGGCAACATCTTTATGGCGATAGAAAAAGCCGTCACAGGTGGCGCATGACGATACGCCGTGTCCGATATATTTCTGTTCGCTCGGCAGACCCAACCATTTGACCGAAGCACCGGTTGCAATAATCACAGCCTGCGCCACATAGGCATTACCGGCCGCCGAACAGCAGATAAACGGCCGATCATAAAAATCGACTTCGGTGATTTCATCATCAATCACTTTAACGCCTTTGTTTTTGGCCTGTTGTTGCATTTTTTCCATCAAGCCGTAACCGGTCTGTGTTTCCACAAAACCGGGAAAATTTTCCACTTCATGCGATAAAGTCAGCTGTCCGCCTTTTTGCGCACCGGCCACAATTAAAGTATCAACACCGGCACGCGCGGCATAAATTCCTGCCGTATATCCGGCCGGTCCGGAACCGATAATCAGTAAATCTGTGCGGTATTCTGCCATTTTTCTCTCCTCATGCTATGCAAATAATGGCGATTGATTTTTTTTCAACTTTAAAATAATCAGCGGTGTCTGAAAAATATTCTTGCATTTTATCTAAAATTGATTACATTTGCACTTAGCCAATAACATTTTTAGGAGATATAATATGCCTTCAGTAATTAGTGATGCTTGTGTAAAATGCGGTGCTTGCGCTGCTGTTTGTCCGGTTAGCGCCATGCATGTTGCCGATAAGCAATTCGTGATTGATCCGGATACTTGCATTGACTGCGGTGTTTGTATTGCCGAATGTCCGCACAGCGCTATGTCCAATGATTCGGAAGCAACGCCGGCTGATATTCAATACAACGCGGAACAAGCTAAAAGCTGCCCGAATGCAGATGACTAATTAGTTATCGTTGATAAAAACTCAGGATGCGTTCCTGAGTTTTTTTGTTATGGAGTGAAACGGATGCTGCCCCCACACACCGAAGATTATCTTATCGATAAAAAAATCAAAATTTTTCAGCCGGTTGACGGTTATCGTGCCGCCATTGACGCGGTTTTACTATCCGCCATGGTCACTTTGCCGAAAAACGACGGTAAAATTTTAGATGTCGGTTCCGGAACCGGTGCCGTTTCTCTTTGCCTGGCACATCGCTGCCAACATCAGGACATGACCGTTATCGGCTTGGAGTTGCAACCGGATTTGGTGGAACTTTCCAATAACAGCGCCACACAAAATAACTTTGATTTTTTGCATTTTTATCATACCGATATCAGCAAAAAGCCGGATCCTGCAATATGTCCGCCCTGCTCTTTTGATGTGGTGGTCAGCAATCCGCCGTACAGCGACCATGATATGCCATCGCCCAATCCGAGCAAATCGGCGGCACATAATCACAGCTCTTTGAACTTAACCGCGTGGTTGAAATTCTGCATTAAGGCCACCAAACCGTCCGGTTATATTCATCTGATTAATCGCACCGAGGCACTGACCGAAATTTGCACCGCCGTTGCCGGCATTTGCGGCGGCTTGAAAATTTTGCCGATTTATTCCAAAACCGGCCAAAACAGCAAACGGATTATTGTCAGCATGCAAAAAGATTCCAAGGCACCGCTACAAATTTTGCCGCCGTTAACCATTCATAAACCCGATGGCTCTTATACTGAACAAGCGCAAGAAATTCTGCGCAACGGTAAAAGTATTGCAGAAGTCTTGACCTTGCCTTGACTCTGTTTTATAATGCGACCGTATAATTTTTGAGAGGTGTCTGATGTTCATGTTATTGTTTTGCTTATTGATAACAGCGTTGTTGCCAAACATGGCAAATGCCAATTTTCCCCAATATGACACAACGCCTGAAATTGATTATTGCATGAAAAACAAAAGTATGGAAGAGTGCGCTAAAGATGCAATACGTCCCGAATTGAACCTTATCAAAATACAATACCGCATGGTTTTATCCGACAAAACGTTACTGGAATGGCGTAATAATATTGCCGGAAACAAACAATTTTTCTATGATATGTATGAAAGTTGGACCGCATATCGTAACCGCGTTTGCGCTTTATATAAGCTGTCGGCGCAATACAGCGGCTCATTTGTGGATGATGAGATTTCATGCACGCTCGGACAGATGCAACAACATAAATACTATATGCAAAGTTTGGTTCGTTTGCTGACGGGTGACACCCCGAAAAAACAATCGGAATTTGAAATGTTGCGTTTTGAACATGATGACGAATATAAAGAATGTACCAAAAACAAGAAAAAAGATGACGGTGTAAACTGCTTAAAAGAAGAAACTCAACGGACCGTTGACGGCATTTTAGAGGCCTATAAAAAAGCTTTTATGGATGAAATGCTTTCCGACTGGAATAACGGACCGAATTTGCAAAACGGTAATTTCCGCGATATGTATGACAGCTGGCTGGCTTACCGCAACCGCTATTGCAGTATTGCCGTATGGGCTTACAGACGTGTTTACGGCGATAAATCTATTTCCATGAATTACTGCCTGGAAAGGTTTAACAAAAACAACCTCATTTTGATGGAAGATATTCTGGCCTCCTCACATTCTTTTTTGGATGAAGAAATGTTGGATGATGATGATGCCGACTATCTGAAGCCGAAAGCCGCCGGTGAACTCATCACGCCGTTAGAGCGCCGTTTTGATAAGCTGGAAGGATTCAACGACGCAGAACTGAAAAATGTTGAAGAAGAAGATATAGCCGCACAACCGAAACCTGTCGATCCGATAGACGAGAGTGATCCGGAACTGCCGGGTTGGGCTAAAGATTCAAATTAAATTTTACATACCTAAAAGTATAAAAAAAATATTGCAATAAGCGAAAAAATCTTTATACCTACTGGTTAGTATAAATATTTTAGAGGGTATCATGCGCAGAACCAAAGAAGATGCCGAGAAAACGCGACAGGCGATTTTAGCTTCGGCAATTGATATTTTTTGTGAAAAAGGGTATTCCAAAACCACTTTTGATGAGATTGCCAAGCGGATCAATCTGACCAAAGGCGCGGTTTATTGGTATTTCAGAAACAAGCCGGATATTGTAGCGGCCATCATCAATGAATATGTGCAGAAACATGTTGGCGCGCTACAAAATTTTATAACCGACGATAAGACAGATTTCTGCGATATCATCAATATGGTTTTGTTTAATAACGAACAGATGCGCACCAATATTAAAATCTATAAGTATTTGTTTTTCATTACCTGTCAGATGGAATGGAGCGAAGCAATCATCAACAAAATTCAGCCGGCCATCGAAGACACTAAAAGAACAACACGACAGTTGTTTGTGGAAATTTTAAAACGTTTGCAAAATAACGGCAAAATCAAAACGGATATTGACGTCAAAATGATTGGCGAAATTTTAATGACGATGTATGGCGGTATGTTGGAAGGATATTTTACCAAACGCCTGCAATATGATTTAGATAAGCTGGTTGTTGACGGCTTCAATTTAATATATAACGGCATCAAAACGGAAGGTTAAAAATATGAAAATAAATTATCCGAATCTCTTAGAAGTTGCAAAGAAAATTGCAATATTTTTGTTGTGCGCCGGCTGCGGCTGGTATTTGAAAGGTCGTTTGACGCCGGGCGGCAACATGATGGGGATGGGCATGGGTGAAACTTACGTGGTGGCTCAGCCGGCCAGAATGAAAGATATTTCAACCTTCGATAATAAAATCTCTTATATCGAATCGCTCAATGAGGTCAGCTTGTTGCCGCAAGTCACCGGCACCGTGGAAAAAATTCTGTTTGAAGAAGGCAGTATGGTGCAAGAAGGCGATGTTTTATTTGAAATTGACGCTTCCAAATATCAGGCCGCCTATGATTTGGCGAAAGCAAAGTTAGACAGCGCCAATGCCAATTTGGTCAAGGCCGAACGTGATTATGAACGCCAAGTCAAACTCAGCAGCGAAAAATTTGCTTCCAAGGCCACCTTTGATTCTTCCGAAAGTTTTTACCTGCAATCCAAAGCCGCCGTTGAAGAGGCGCAGGCCAATTTGGATGTGGCTTTGATTGACTTAAACAACACCAAGGTAACGGCACCGATCAGCGGTAAAATCGGTAAAGCGCTGGTGACCAAAGGTAATTATGTAGTGGCCTCTAATATGGTTTTGGCAAAAATCGTGCAGGTCAGCCCTATTCGCATCAGCTTTTCTTTGACTGACAAGGAAGTGGCATCACTGCAAAACAAAGACTACAGTATTGATGATTTAACCGCGCAAATTCAGTTGGCCACTGGTGAAATGATCAAAGAAAAAGTCGTCGGGGTCTTTTTGGATAATACGCTGAATGCAGCCACGGCAACACTTTCGGTTTATGCTGATGTTGAAAATAAAGATGATCGCTTAATTCCGGGCAACTATGTTCAATCGGCTATTTCCGACAACAAGCCGGTATATTCGATTGTGGTGCCGCAAACGGCCTTAAACTATGATAAGGACGGCGCCTATGTTTATGTGGCTAAAATCGATAAAGAAAAAAGTGCCGAAAACGATCAGCATGGTATTGCCGAACAGCGCCGCGTGGTTATCGGTGAAACGACCAGCGCTTCGGAGCAAATCATCAGTAAAGGCTTGGAAGACGGCGAACTTGTCATTGTGCAGGGAAATATCAAAATCAGAAATGATTCCCCAATCAGAATTGGTGTGTTGGCTGATAAATAAGGATAGATGAAAGATGTTTTCAAAGTTTTTTATTGAAAGACCGCGTTTTGCCGTTGTTATTGCCATCGTTATGGCTTTAGCCGGCATTGTTTCAGTTATGACCATGCCTATCGGTATGTATCCGGAAATTGCACCACCGGAAATTATGGTACAAACAAACTATTTGGGCGCCAGTGCCGAAACGGTGGCCAACAATGTCGGTATTCCGATTGAAAAAGCCATCAACGGCATTGAAAATATGCTGTATATGTCTTCCAAATCATACAACTCGGGTTCATACCAGTTGACTATTGCTTTTGAAACCGGTACCGATCCGGACTTGGATCAGGTTAAAGTGCAGAACCGTATTCAACAAGTGGTGGCAACACTACCTTCAGAAGTGCAAAGCGTCGGCGTTTCCGTTTTCCGGCGTTCTTCCGATATTTTGGCGTTTTTGCAGGTAACATCGCCGAACGGCACTTACGACAGCAACTTTTTGAACAACTACGTTGAAAACAATATTAAGGTTGCCCTCAGCCGCGCTTACGGTGTCGGCGAAGTCAACGTTATGGGCGCGGCCATCAGTATGCGCGTCTGGATTGACGCCGATAAACTGACAGCTTTGAACATTCCGCTTGATACCATTAAAGCGGCAATTCGCAGCCAGAACGTTCAACCTTCTTTGGGTTCCATCGGTTCGGCACCGGGTGACGGCAACCAAGTTTTGGTGTATTCGCTTGAAACGCAGGGCCGTTTGAATGATCCGAAAGATTTTGAAAATATCATTGTCCGCACCGCCGAAGAAGGAGGTTTGGTGCGCTTAAAAGATGTAGCGCGTGTCGAGCTCGGTTCCGAAAATTATTTGATGAATGCGACCGTGGACGGCAAACCGTCGGTGGCCATCATCATCAACAAATCTTCCGGTGCCAATGCCGTGAACGCCATGAAAGCTGTCAGAGCCGAGTTAAAGAAATTGGAAAAATTCTATCCGGAAGATTTTAAGGTTGAAATTTTTGTAGATACCACGGACTTCATTTTGGCGTCCATCGAAGAAGTCTTTTTCACATTATTCCTGACTTTCGGTTTGGTGGTTTTGGTTTGCTATGTTTTCTTGCAGAACTGGCGCGCAACCTTGGTGCCGGCAATTGCCATTCCGGTATCTATTTTAGCCACCTTTGCCGTGATGAAGGCCTTGGGCTTTAACTTAAACATTTTAACCTTGTTCGGTTTGGTGCTGGCCATCGGTTTGGTGGTGGATGACGCCATTGTGGTGGTTGAGCGCACGCTGTTCCTGATGCAATCCGAAAAATTGAATGCCAAACAGGCGGCCATCAAAGCCATGGAACAGGTGTCAAGCGCCGTTGTGGCCACAACTTTGGTGTTGTTGGCAATTTTTGTGCCGATTGCCTTTATGGGCGGTATTACCGGTAAAATTTATCAACAATTCGCCATTACGATTTCGTTTGCCGTTACATTTTCATCCATTAATGCCTTGACATTATCACCGGCGCTTTCGGCAACATTTTTGCGCCCGTTTGAAATTAAAAAAATCGGTTTTCTCGGCTTCTTCAACAACTTTATTCAAAATACCACCGGCAAATATTTAACAATTGTCGGTTATATCGGTCGCAAAATCAGCGTTATCTCGTTTATTTTGGGCTTATTGGTTTTGTGCATTGCGTTTTTCCTGAAGTTTACCTCGACCTCGTTTTTACCGAACGAAGACCAAGGTGTGATTATGATTAACGTACAGTTGCCGGAAGGAGCCTCAAATGTCCGGACTCAGGCCGTGAACAAGAAGATTTTGGAAATTGCACAAAACGAAAAATCTGTTAAATCAGTGCTGAATTTGGTCGGTTTCAGTATTATGGCCGGTCAGGGTGAAAACGTCGGTTTTGGTGTTATCTCGCTGAAAAACTGGAATGAACGTACCGAAGATTCGGAATTTTCAACCACCATCTTAAATCGTTTATCGGCCATAACATCGCAATTTTCGGAAGCCAAAGTTCAAATGTTTGAATTGCCGGCCTTGCCGGGTTTGGGTGCCACCAACGCCATGGATTTCAAAATTCAATCGGTAGAAAGCACCGATATGAATCAACTTGAAAGCGTGGTGCAAAACTTTACCATGCAGGCTATGGGATTGCCGGAAATTATGCTGGCCTACTCCACCTATAACGCGCAAACGCCGCACGCCTACATTGAAATTGACCGCGAAAAGGCCGAATCGTTGGGTGTCACTGTGGGAAGCATTTATTCGGCATTGCAAACCTACGTCGGCTCGAGCTATGTGAATGATA
Source organism: Alphaproteobacteria bacterium (assembly GCA_017960745.1). Lineage (GTDB taxonomy): Bacteria > Pseudomonadota > Alphaproteobacteria > RF32 > CAG-239 > RUG410. The sequence continues at coordinate 14,013 of JAGCYN010000079.1, forward strand.
TTAACATCGGTACGCAGGTGAACAAGGTTAAAATTCAGGCTGATTGGAAATATCGTAAAGATTTAAGCAGTTTGGATAAAATTTACGTTCAGAGCAGCAAAGGCGCCATGGTGCCGCTCGGCAGCGTTATCAATGTTAAAACCATTCTGTTACCACGCGGTATTGAACGTTATAACCAATATCCGAGTGCAACCATCAATGCTTTAGCCAACGCCGGCGTCAGCTCCGGTGCGGCCATGCAGGCTTTGGAAGATTTGGCTGACCGCATTTTGCCGAAAGGTTACTCTTACACCTGGTCGGGTGCCAGTTTGCAAGAGAAAAACAACCAAGGTCAAATTTATTATATTATCGCGTTTGCCATTTTGTTTGCATATCTATTCATGGTGGCGCAATATGAAAGCTGGACCATTCCGCTGTCAGTGATGTTGTCGGTAACGGCGGCAATGCTCGGCGCACTGCTAGGCTTGTTTGTGATGAAAATGCCGCTCAGTATTTACGCCCAGCTCGGCTTGGTATTATTGGTAGGTTTGGCAGCGAAAAACGCAATTTTGATTGTAGAATTTGCGCGCGATGCCCATAATGCCGGCACACCGATTTTGAAAGCGGCACTTTACGGCACCAAAGAACGTTTCCGCGCTGTGTTGATGACGGCGTTCACGTTCATTTTGGGTGTGGCACCGTTGGTTTGGGCAAGCGGGGCATCCGCAGGCAGCCGTGTAGCCGTCGGCGTTCCGGTGTTCTCCGGCATGATTATCGGTACTTTCTCCGGTTTGGTGCTCATTCCGTTGATGTACATTGTGGTTCAAACCATCACCGAATATGATTTCAAGAAAAAGTTTTCCCAAAATGCCAAACGTACGCGTTGATGCCGCCCATATTCTGCAAGCTGTGCTTGAGGACAAAGTTTTTTTCGGGGAATTAAAAAAACAAATCCCCGAAAAAGATTTGCCTTTTTTGAATATGCTGATTTTAACCGCCTTACGTCGCTTTGTGCCGTTGAATGCGATTTTGGCGCAATTTATCCGCAAAAAAATTGCCCATAAAAACCGCGTGGCGCAGTATTTGTTGGTGCTGGCAACTGCCGAAATTTTATATATGAAGACGGCGCCTTAC
>JAGCYN010000080.1 GCA_017960745.1 Alphaproteobacteria bacterium
ATACCGATGTAACCGATCGGCGCATCAAACCACACATAAAAGACCTTGTTTTCAAAGCCTTCCTTATTCACCGGAAAACCCCATTTCAAATCACGCGTAATGCAACGCGGTTGCAAACCTTCTTTAAGCCATTTTTTGGCAATGGAATAAGCCACATCCGGCCAAAATGCTTCTTTGGTTTTCAGCCACTCGGTCAATTTTCCTTCGATCTGCGGCAAATTCAAAAACAAATGCTTGGTTTCGCGCACTTCCAGGTTGGTAGAACCGGAAACGGTGCTGCGCGGATTGATTAAATCCGTCGGCTCCAAAACTTTGGTACAGTTTTCGCATTGATCACCGCGCGCTTTTTCATAACCGCAATGCGGACAGGTTCCGGTAATATAGCGATCAGCCAAAAACATCTTATCATCAACCGAATAAATTTGTTTCATTGTTTTCTCGGCGATAAAACCGTTTTGATCGAGCCTCTCAAAAATCCGATAAGTCATTTCCTGATTCTGCGGGCTGGACGTTCTTCCGAAATAATCAAACGAGAGATTGAAATCGGCATAAGTTTGTTTGTGGCGTTCGTGATATTTATCGCAATATTCCTGCACCGGCAAATTCTCTTTTAACGCCCCGACTTCAGAAGCCGTGCCATGTTCATCGGTACCGCAAATGTATAAAACCTCGTTACCCATCATCCGCATGTAGCGCGCATAAATATCAGACGGCAACAGACAGCCGGCCATGTGTCCCAAATGCGGCACCCCGTTAATATACGGCAAAGCGGAAGTAATCAAGACTTTAGACATTTAAAATATTCTCCTTTTTATCAAACATTCAACGGTTTGGATTTTACAATATTAAATTAAAAGCGCAACAAAAAAGAACAATAACACATTTATTTTGCACAAATTTAGCAGGGTTGCTTATAAAACGGACAGATCACTGCGTTTCAAATTTTGTGCCAAATTGATAATGGCACCGCTGATATCGCCGGCCATTTGCGCAAAATGTTCATTTGGCAGCAACGTTTCTTCATCGGCATACAAAGCCCTGTTGATTTCAAGCTGCAACGTATACATCTGACGCCGCGGCTGGCAATAATTAAACGTGATGAAAGCACCGGAATACGGGCAGTTAAATTCCACCTTATAATTTCTGTTCCAAAACTCTCCGGCCAAAAAATCACTCATTTCCTGCGGGCAGCTCTGACTGAACAAATTGCCCAGACAAATTTCTATACCGGAGCGATCATCAATGATGGAACAAATTTTTGAAGGCATCGAATGGCAGTCAAGCACCAAGCAAAAACCGAATTTTTTAACGCAACGATCCACAATTTGTTTCAAACGCTTATGATACACATCATAAACATTTTTCAAGCGTTCTTCCACTTCGTGATAGTCTAAAAGCCCGTTATATAAGGATTCGCGTCTGTAATTGATGCGGTGCACCACGCCCAACCCGACACGGCAATGCTTATCAAACAACATATCCTTGTCTTTCGGATAGTTATAAAACATTGACGGATCCAATTCCAAACGATCGCGATTTAAATCGATAAACACACGCGAAACTTCGGCCTTAATGGTCGGAATACCGATATTAACGGCATCTTCCAACAGCTTATCAACCAACAAATCTTCATTACGGCGTAAAGTCGGAACATCAAAAGCAACGTTTTGCAAAAATTCTTCCGGAAAAAACGTTCCGCTGTGCGGTACCGAAAGCACCAAAGGGAACTGCGGCTTGTCGGCATTTTTCTCTTCAAACACACGAATGTTTTTATAATTTATTTTGAAGTTGAGCTTTTCTTTTTCCATACCGACCTGCTTTTTGTTTTAACATTTTTATTTTCCGCATTTTGCCGCTTTAAAGCCGAACGTTTGCGCTTGGTTGATTTTTTCTCAACCGACCAGCCGAAATGGCCGAGCTGACGTCCCAAAGCATAATAAAAACCATGAGCATACGCCAACAAACCTGCTTTTTCCAAATGCAGTTCATTCTGTTTGCCGATATACGCATCGTCAACATCAACGGCGACAATTTGTGCCAAAAACATATCATGGCTACCGAAATTTTCAACCTTCAGCACCTTACATTCAAGAGAAATCGGCGCCTGTTCGATTTGCGGGGTTTGCACTTCTTTGCACGGTAACGCCGTTAATCCCATTTTGGCGAACTTATCGACTTGCCGGCCGCTTTTAACGCCGCACCAATCGACCGCTTTGGCCAACGCCACCGTCGGAATATTGATGACAAACTCACCGCTTTCTTTAATCAGCTGGTGGCTGTAACGCGACGGACGCACGGAAATATACGTCAGCGGCGGATTGGTACAAACAATTCCGGTCCAAGCTGCCGTCATCACATTCGGATGTTCCATGGTACCGCACGTAATCAGCGCCGGCGGCACCGGAGCAAGCATCGTTCCTTCTTTCCACGTTACTTTAGCCATGCGAAAATTTCCTTAATTCTATCAATGCGCGCATTGTACACACATTTTTTATTCACGTCAAGCCTTACGGTTTTAAGCGCTAACAAAGCATTTTGCACGCCTAAATAAAACGTTTTATAAGTTGCAAAATAATGTTGTATTCAAAACCGTGATTAGCTAGAGTACAACAAAGGAAAGATAATATGAAGAATATTGATTTTGATAAATTGACCTATGAAGATGCGTTGGCGCAACTTGAAGCCATTGTACGCGATCTTGAGGGCGGCAGAATCAAACTCGATGACGCCGTTGAAGCCTATGAAAAAGCAACTGTTTTAAAAAAATTCTGCGAAGATAAATTACAAGCGGCACAGTTGAAAATTGAAAAAATCACCGTTGCCCAAAACGGCGACGTCAATGTCGAAGCATTTGATAAAATTGAAGGTGAATAATGTCGGATATTATAGAATCTCTGACGCTTTTTTCAAAGCGTTTTAATGTTGATTTGGCAAATTGCTTTCCGCCGCTTGACGGCGCCGAAAATCGGGTGATCGAAGCGATGAAATATTCGGTGATGAACGGCGGCAAACGGTTGCGTCCGTATTTGGTATGCGAATGCGCCAAAATGTACGGTGTGCCGTACGAAACGGCGTTTCCGGCGGCCGCATCTTTGGAAATGTTGCACTCTTATTCACTGATTCATGATGATTTACCGAGTATGGATAACGACGATTTGCGTCGCGGCAAACCGACTTGCCATAAACAATTTGACGAAGCAACCGCCATTTTGGCCGGCGACGGCTTGCTGACTTATGCGTTTGATTATCTTTCGACCGCATTGGTGATCCGTCCGGAGATTCGGCTGACGCTGATACAGCTCTTGGCTGATGCGGCCGGTGCTTTCGGCGGCATGGTCAGCGGTCAAACGCTTGATTTGTATGCCGCATCCGACGGCAATCCGCAACATGATGAAGCCATTATCAGCCGTTTGGAAACCATGAAAACCGGTCGTTTGTTACGCTATGCCTGTGAAGCCGGTGCGGTTTTGGGACAGGCACCGCAAAACGAACGTCAAACCATCATTTCTTATTCGCGTAAAATCGGACAGGCTTTTCAAATTGCCGATGATATTTTGGACAAGGAAGGCGATCCGAAGCTGGTGGGCAAAACGCTGCATAAAGACGATTCGCAAAATAAATTTACCTTTGTTTCGTATTATGGGGTGGAAAAAGCACGAAATCTGGCTCAAAATCTGATTGCCGAGGCCATCGCTGAAATTCAGTCTTTACCGCATCCGACCGATAATTTGCAGGCTTTGGCGCAATATATTATAAATCGTTCGTTCTAATTGTGTTGCAAAGCGCCGTAAAATATGCTATACTCCGATATAGATTATAATTATGAAGGGGGCAGCTATGGCGGAAGAGAAAAAACAAACGTTAGGGCAAAAGTTTCTGGCCGCGCTTGAGCATGCCAAAGAAAATAAAGCTCAGCTTTTACAAGTTGCCGGTGCGGTCATTCGTACTTTGCCGCAGGAAGGCAAACTCGCCGAAAAGAATTTGCCGGACACTATCGGCGGTATTATCGTTCCGGCGGCAGCGGCACGGATTAATATTCTCAATAACCGGGTTGTTTCCAGCGATGCAATGATCATGATGGTTATGAAAGAATATCATGACCACGGCTTCGGCTCTCCTGAAAAATTTAAATCTGATTTCAAAAAAGCGTTTCCGGAAGAATACGGAAACGGTAACGAAAAAAAAAGTAACCCTTTGATGATGATGCGGGCAAGCGCACGTCGCCAAGCGCAACTATAAATTTCATTCTTCTCCTGCCGCCGGTGTAAGCCGGCGGTTTTTTATTGCACATAAATCAGCAGAATAACGATATACAGCACAAACGTCAGCCCGAGCATATAGCAAAGCGTATTTAAAAGCACACTGACTTTCGGATGATTATTAACCTTGATGGTCGGCAACCTGACTTTCCCGTCGGCGATAATGCCGTTTTTAAGCTTTTCTTTTTGATAGACGAACATATAAGCGATGTAGCACAGCAAAACCACCAACAAGCCATAACCGAGCGGTTCGGCCAACGCCGGCACCGTCCGCAGCAAAAAGAAGCAAACGCCGAGCCCGACCAACAGCAAAACATACGGCAATCCTTTGAGCAACACCGGCGCAAACGCAATCAGCAACACGCCCAACAACACGCCCAACACTATTCTTGCAACCATTGTCTGCTCCTTACTTTACATTCGGGAAACGCCGCGTTTTTCCTACATTCCGAGCGCCGGCCGCAATGCCTGAAAAGCAACATAGCCGATACCGCCCAAAATGGCGAAAGTCATAATATAAAACGGCAATTTAAGGAGAAATTTGATGGCCGCAAAGAAAATCAATAAGCCGATAAAAGCGATAGCAATTGTAGAAACGTTCATTTCAATCTCCTTAGCCCGAGTTAAGTGCCGTTTTATTATAGGGCATATAAATTCATTTGTAAATAAAAAGCTGCACCGCCGGAATGCGGCAATCGCAAATTTAGATTGACAAGCCCCGAAAAAGTGTTAAACACTTGCTGAATTTTCTACAATTATAAATCCCAAATTATTCTCAAAGATTATGAAAAAAATTGCAATTTATGAAGATGAAATCGGCTGGATTTTCGTTTTTGCCGGACTGAATTTGTTCTCGACGCTGATACAATTTCTGATATTTCGGAGCTGTGATATCATAACCTCCGATGCCTCGATCGGCACCTGGCTGAATCTGGTGCTGGCGGCGATATTATTTATCCCGTTGTGTTGCAAATCGGCGCAAAACGAAAGCGGCACTTTGCCGTCGCTGTCGGTTTCTCTGCTTGCCGTTATCGGCATTTATTGGTGTGTTATCGGTTATTGCAACTGGTGGTTATTGGGCGGCTGTATGCTGTTTTTGGCATATAACCTGATGCTTTTTGAGCGTGAAAAAATCAACATCGGTATGGTCTGCATCATCATCGGGCTGTATTTATCGTATTGCGTCGGCACTTATTTTGCGATGTTGCTGGCGGCGCGCACACCGGCAATCAACACCCTGCAAATGACGATTCTACTACTCCTGGAAATATCCGTATGGCTGCGTGCGTTGCTTGACGGCCGCTGTTTATTTTCACGGCAATTTAAACATTTTAAAGCCAAATTTTAAAAAACAGTTGACTGTAATTTTTTTTAAATATACACTTTCTGGTAGAATTTTCTATTCTATAGTGCATAATTATTATTAACTCAAGAAAGCCACAGAGAACCTGTGCTCGTTCAAGCCCGAGAAATTTTAGGACTATGAAACAGAAGTATTTTTCCGCCACCGGTGAAACAGCGTTTCGTCTGTGGATGTTCAGTCAGGCAGCTGAGGAGTTGAAGAAGCACCCTAACAAGGAAAAGCTCGCCAACCTTCTCTCCAAGGTCAAGACCTTTGCCAATGGTAACTGGGTTAAGTTCAATGCCACCGCAGAGGAGAAGGCTGATTTGGACCACCTCGTTGAGGAGCTGACCATGCTGAGCCTCGGATAGTTTCTGCTTTTACCAGTACAAATCCGGCGTGATTTTGTTCTCGATGAGAACAAAGTCACGTTTTTTTATGCGCGCTGAGTTTTTTATTGACTTATTTGACAAAACGCACTAAAATCGCGGCAAATTTCATTACAATTATATCGGTACTTAATTATTCATTCCTCAAAACAATTATGTTATGAACAGATTGACAAACTTTTACAAAACTTATTTCTAGGAATTAAGTTTTGTGGCAATGCTGCTGATTGTAACGGCTTTCTTGGCGGCTGGGACGATTTGTGCTCAATTACCGGACCCCCCTCAAGTTAAAATTTGGGTGGTGGTAGTATGGGTGGCAATCTTCTGTGTGAACATTGTGTCTTTGAGCGCACGAGCGCAAACACACGATGAAGTCAACCGTGCCCGCTGGGTAGTCGGTCTCTCTATTCTTGCAACGTTTCTTCCGTTGGCGATTTTGTATCTGGCAACGGCGTTGGTGGTTCAAACGGCTGTTTTCCTGCTGATTGTGGGGCTTGGTGCGGTAACGGCGATTATTGCCGAAGCCAACTTTACGCGGCGCGACAAATGG
>JAGCYN010000081.1 GCA_017960745.1 Alphaproteobacteria bacterium
CCATCAAATACTAACCCTTCTACGTTTTTATAAAAATTTAAACAAACACGTCAAGGGTGCGGGACAATACGTTCCGCACTCTGTGACGGAACAAAAATGTCATGCCTCGTTTGGCGACAATCCAAACGTCAAGGCATCTTCCGAATCGTTCTTCCCCGTATGAGTAAGGGGATTGAGGGGATAAAATACTGCATTATAAGGATATATTTACCCCATCGGCTCCCCGCGTGCGTGGAGAGAACAAAGCAGAAGATTGCTTGACAACCGGACTTACGCCGGTTGAGCGATGACAATATAGATTGAGGAATGACAGAAAAAAACAAATTATTATGCAAACAGAAACGATTTTGAAAGGACTAATTAAAAGATATGGCGGCAGTGAGTATTATTATCCCGACCGAAGACAGCGTCAATAACATAGACGCGCTATTGTTAAGCATATTTGTGCAGTCGGTGCAGGATACCGAAATAATTTTTGTAGATAACGTCTCAAAAGACGGTACTCGCAAGCTACTCGACCGCTATGTCAAATTCGATAAGCGCGTGCAAGTGGTTAAGCTCAGGAAAAAAGTCAGCTTGACCGAATGTTGCCGTGTCGGATTAGAGCACGCAACCGCACCATACGTTTATTTTATGAACGGCACCAAGTTTGTTTATATCAATCAGGGATGTTTGGCTCGGCTCATCGACAATGCCGGAAAATATGACAGCGATTTTGTGTATTCTTCTTGCGGAATGGTTGATGCCTTGACGATGGATGGTATTCCGCTTTATCAAATCCCAAAAGAAAACTTTGTGCAAAAAGAGGTTTTCAGCGTCGCCGATATTCCGAGCGATATGCTGTTTAAGATGTATTTAAGCCCGTGGGCAAAGCTGTATAAACGCGAATTTTTACAGAAAATTACTTTTCCGAAATTTGAAGAAACATTTTTCTTGGAATGTATATTTAATGCCGAGAAAATCTCGTATGACTTGGATATTCTGTATATCTGCCACTTCACGCAAAAAGATTTGGAATTTAATAATGTTGCCGCAATTGAGAGCGCAAATTTAGAAGTTTTGCTCAAATATAATGCGTTTGAAAAATATAAAAACGCTTACATTTATCATAAAATGCGTTGCTTTTGGCTGGGAATTATGTGGGCACCGATAGCGCAAAAGCAAGCAATGTTTGCCGAGCTGAAAGCCGAATTTGCCGATGAGGATTTCGGACAATACGACTTCAATGTTTTGCGCAAAGAAGACCTTTATTGGGCGGTGCAAAACGTTAAAAATTTGGATTGGAACGATTTTAAACAAACTTATATCGGGAGTGCGGCATAATGGATAAGAATAACCCAAAAATTTCGGTAATTATGCCGGTATACAAGGTTGAAAAATATTTAGCACGGTGCTTAGATTCGATTATTTTACAAACCTACGAAAATTTGGAGATTATCTGCGTTAATGACGGTTCGCCGGACGGTTCGCTCAAAATTTTGGAAGATTACGCCAAGCGCGATAAACGTATTAAAATCATCAGCCAAGAAAATAAAGGATTGAGCGGGGCGCGTAATACCGGCATGGAAGCAATGACCGGAGATTATTTTACCTTTATCGATTCGGATGATTGGTTGCAACTCGGTGCGTATCAGAAATTTGTTGATGTCTTGAAGCGCGAGGAGCGCACGATTGATATCTTCGTGTTCAACGGTTTTAATTATTTTCAGGAACAACGGGTAAAAATTAATGCAGTTGCCAAGATTTTCGGCGTTGAGGAATGGGGAGACTTTAAGGATTCGCATTTCAAATCAATTCGGCAACATAAAAACCCGATGCATAATTCAATGGCGGTTTGGAATAAATTATTCAGAACCGAGTGGTATCGCAAATATAATTTTCAGTTCATGGACAGGATGTTGGCGCAAGATCGTCTGTTTAGCGCACAGACATATTTGGCAACAGATAATGTTTATGTGTATGAAGACTATCTATATGGCTATCGTTCACGTCCGGAGAGTATGTGTCATGCCATGAATGACAATGTGTTTCATCTGCTGATTATTTGCGATAAGGTTAAGGAAGTTTATAAGCAAAATAACTTTTTTGAAGAAAGTAAATACGCTTATTTGGAATATTTGGTGCGTGAAACCATCATCGGAGTAAAAGGATGTCGCGATGATTTGCGTACACCTTTCTTAGAAGAGGCACGCAAGCGCTTAAACATTCTGATTCCGGAATTGGAAGAAGAACGTTATAAACAAGATATTCGCTATGAGTTAAGTCAGGATATTTTACACCTTGACGGCAATACATTGCGCAAAAAATACAGGAGCTTGTGGATTTAAGAAAATGAGCAAATATCTATTATATATATTGGGCTTAATGCTGTTATCTGCGCCGGCTTATGCCGATGTTAATGTGGCAACCGAGGCTACAAAAATCGACTTTGGTAAATCGGTGCTGTTGGCCTCAACCGGCACGGTTGGTGTCGATTCCGGCAGCCGCCCGTTGTGGCTCAGAGCCATGCGCGCCACCACCGGCACGATTCCAACTGCCGGAACAATCTCATTTTCCAGCGATATGACCGACGGCTATGAGATGCTTATCATTCAGCCGACAGCAACATCTTCAACCGAATTCCCGATAACTTCCGGTTCAAGTTGTGCGTTAAGCGTAACCAACCTCTCATTTTCCGCCAACGCCGTGACGTTAACCACCGGCAACAAAATAGGCTCAATTAATGTCGGCGGTTCGGTGAAAATCAACGGCTTTTGCAAGGCGGATTACGATTATACCGGCACAATCAGCGTTCCGTATAAAATTATGGACAGCACACAAAACGAGCTGAAAACAGGTGTGGTCGCGTTGCCGATAGAGTTTCATAGCGAATACAAAACCGATATTACCAAAGATACCGATATGAATTTCGGGCAGGTGATTATTAACGGTGCCGCCGGCACGGTGGTGATGAATACCGAGGGAGCTATAACAACTTTCAGCGGTGGTGTTGTCAAAGTCGACGGCCCGACAACAGCCGGACAAATCAGTATTTTCGGCGCGGAAAATTTGCCGATTACCAATGTAACATATGATGAACTGATTTATTTACGTAACGGCGAACATTCGGTGACGGTTAATAACTTTACGCTTTCGCCGGGGCGGACCTTTACGCTAAACGAAAGCAAAAACGGACAGGGCTATAAAATGCTCAAAATCGGAGGCACGCTGAATATCGGCGAAAACCAGCCGGTCGGCGAATATAGCGGAACCCTGAATGTGAGAATTTCTTATTGATGATGGAGGACTTTAGATTATGAAAAAAACATTTTGGCTTTTATTGATGGCGTGCCTTATCAGCACCAAAGCAATGGCGGATATCGGAATTTTCCCGCAAGCGGTGGATTTCCCGGAAGATAGTCGCAAGCGCTCGCAAACGCTGAATATTATCAATCAGTCGAAAAATCCGCAGACTTACCGCGTCAGTATGGTGGAATATACTCAGGATGAAAACGGTAAATATCACAAAGCCGAAACCGTATCGAAGTCGGCGCAGAAGTACCTCATTTATTCGCCGAAGCAATTCACGCTGATGCCGGGCAAAGTGCAAGCCATTCGTGTGGCGCGCAAAGGTTTGGGAGAAGCCAAAGACGGCGAGTATGTTTCACATTTGTTGGTATCTGAAGTCGAAATGCCTCATATGAAAAAGACCGAAAAGAAAAAAGACGAACCTAAAGTCGAGAAAAAAGCCGAAGACGGTGCGACTGAGGCAAATAAAGAAGATACAAATAAAGAAGGCGCGACTGAGAATGAGCAGAATACTGAAACAGAAACCAAAGAGATTTCCATTACCATTCATACGCTGTTTGCCACTTCTGTGCCGGTAACCGTTTATAAAGGCGATCATTTGAGCCAGGCCACCGAAGTTTTGAGCCACAATGTCAGCGGCGACAAACTTAACTTGGTGTTGCAACGCAAAGGTAATATTTCTTCACGCCTTGTCTTAAAAGTTTATGATGCTAAAGGCGATGAAATCGGACGTGCGGGGCCGGTGCGTATTTATACGCCGAATGGCAAACGCAACCTGACAATTAACTTAAAATCCGGAACTAAACCAGCAAAAATTGAACTGAACGATGCTCTTACCAATAAAAAACTTACGGAAAAGGCACTCTAAGTTCATATCGGCTCGGATTGCACTTTTATTCATAATGTCTGCTCTGCCTTGGCGGGTAGAGGCAGAGCAGACGCCTTTCCTCTATTCTGTAATGGATAAGGAGAAAGTTGTTGCTGCTTCTACTGCGGACAGTTCCGCTTCGGCGGCAACAGATACGGCAACGGTAGTAACAACGGAACCGGTGCAGGAAGAAGATCCGTATATTCCGGAAGACTCTGAGCTGATTTTGGAAACAACCATCCAGAAATATGTTGAAGATGACTATATGTACGCCTATAACGATAACGGCACGGTTTATATATCGTTGTCGCAGTTGGCGGCATTTATCGGTTTGAATTATGAAAAGAAAGATGGTGTGGTGATCAGTAATTACACCAATAACAAAGTCGGTGTTTATACCATCGACCTCAATAAAATGACGGCGCGTGCCGGCGACAGAACAGTGGAAATGAGTGCCAAAGACTATAAGAGCATCGACAACACCATGTTCTTCACCACCGACTTTTTGAGCCGGCTTTACGGGATAGAAATCAAATACGATTTCTATGATATGAAAATCAGCATTGACCGCGAGCTTGAGTTTCCGACTATGGTTAAGCGTAATGCCGACAAGCGGCGCAAAAACAGTCGTACGGTAGAATTTGCCGATAAGAGTTTCAAGGATTATGAGTTTGATAATCGCTGGTTTGGTATGCCGGTGGTGGACTTCACTTTGGGAAAAGGATGGAGCCATGCACCTAAAGGTAAAACAAATAACAGTGATTCTTATTCCGTGAACGTTGCCACAATTGCCGCCGGTTTGGATATCAACTCGTATATTTCTGGCAATTCGTATGATAATCATAAGCCGCAAATCAGACTTTACGGCGGACGGACACTGTTGGAAGAGCCGCCTAACAAATTAAATCTGAAGCAATTCAAAATCGGTGATATCAACGGTATCAGCAACACTTATTTTGCCGCTTCAAGTTACGGGCGCGGTGTTACGGCATCGAGCTTTAAGGATCTCGTAATGAGCGCGGATAAAACCATCGATATCGTCGGGCCGTTACGCGAAGGTTGGGAGGTTGAGCTTTATTGGAACGGGCAATTGGTCGGTTATCGCCAAAATTCGATTGCCGGCGAATATAATTTCCCAAATATACCGGTTTCGTATGGTTTGAATACGTTTAAGCTCGTTTTCTATGGCCCGTACGGTGAAAAATATGAAGAAGAAAAGCGCTATTATTCCGGTACGTCGCCGGTGAAAAAAGGTGAGCTTGGTTACAATGTTGCCGCTTATCAGCCGTGGCGTTATTTGGTTGAATCGAATGAGCCGAATAAATATGAGGGCAAGGACATTCCGGTTTTGGATACGGCATTTTATTACGGTTTGAGCGATGATGTAACCTTGATGACCGGTGTTACGCAAACGCCTGATGCCGAAACCAAAACCGAAACCCAAAAGTTCGGAATGGCGGGCGTGCAATATGCTCTGTCCGGCAGTTCTCTGCAATATAATTTAGAACATAACATGGACACCTCTAAAACCGGCCACCATTTTGAGTTACAAGGCGATGTTTATTACGGTACAATTTATGCAATGTATGACCAATACAACGGTCTGCATTCGCCGCTTTCTTATTACGGTAACGAGTACCTGAAAACCAAAACCGAGTTGCGTTACAGCGGCAGTTTTTTGAGTGTGCCGTATTTTGTGAGCTATCGTACCGGCAAAAAAGAAGAAGGTGACAAGCCGTATGAAAATATTACCGGTCGTGTATCAAAAAACATTACCAATCACTGGTATGCGTCATTGGAAGATAATTATGATTCCATCAGCCACGAAAATGAAATTCGTCCGAGTGTTTATACTTATTGGAATAATTATTCGCTCGATACAGATTTGACTTATCGTTCTAATCCAGATCCTGAATTTACGGATTTTTCGAGCAAATTGACATGGCGTCAGGATCGGTATACTTATTATACGGCGCAGTATCGTCGCGACATTAAAGAGCGGATGGATTATTATTCCGTTTCCGGTTCGCGCATTTTCGACTTTGGTGGTTTATCACTGTCATTGGCTGTTGATAAGCGCGGTAATTTCTCAACTTATCTGACCTATAACATCAGTTTTTCAAAAGAGCCGGATAAATGGCGGATGCTGACCTCAGCAAATTCAAAACTCAGCAACTCCGGTTCGATTTATGCCACATTCCATGATGATGATGGTAATCCGCTCGAAGGTGTTGGCGTAACTGCCAACAATATGGTCAAAGAGCAATATACTAACGAAGCCGGTGCCGTGTTCATTACCGATTTGATGGCTAACGAAAAGACGATTTTGAATATCGATATGGAAACGCTGGAAGATGTGTCATTAAAGCCGGAGAGCGAAACCAAAAAGCTTGTTTTGCGCCCGGGAACATTGAAAGAATTGGATATTGAGTTCAAGCATTACGGTATGTTGGAAGGGCAAATTGCTAACCCGTACGGCAAGCGGCTTTACGGCTATAAGGTAGCTGTGGTCGATGATAAAGGCGAAGAATTGGCGGCAACGTTCTCTGATTTGGAAGGATACTTTATTGTACCGGATGTCCCGTACGGCACGGTTAATTTGGTGATTTCTAAAGACAATAAAGAACTGGCGAAAATCAACGATATTAAGGTTGATGATTTGGATATTATGCTGGAAGAAGAGATTGAAACGGTTGATTCGATGACTCCGCCGGAAGACTATTTTAGCGAGGAATTTGAAAGCGACGACGACATAAATGTTAACTCCGGTGAGGATTTTTATGATGCCGAAAATAATGTTGAAGAATTACAGCTTCCGGAAGATTATGATGAAGAAGAGGAAATTCGCCGCATTAACGAGCAGGCCGTCAATTTTGAAAAAGAAGGCCAAAAGGGTAAAGCAGATGCAACATTTAAAATTGCTCTCGGATAGTTTCATAAGATTATAGAGGCCGGCTACGAAAGCGCGGATTTGCATAACGATATTGCCATCACATATTATCACCTCGGTGATTATGAAAAGTGCATTGATGAATGCAAAACGGTGTTGCAAATGGGTGATGTAAGTGCTTATGTGGCAGCCAATTATAATGCGGCTCAGGCTTATGAAAAACAAGGTAAATCTGATAAGGCAATTAAAAATTATCAGGCCGGAATTAGACATGGTGGAAATGTGAAAACATTTAAGTCAAAAATCAATAAGCTGAACAGCAAGCCGATGTATCAGAGCAAAAGAAACGCCTCGCAACGCAGAGTCTGAGATATAGGTGCTATTCTATACAAAAGGACACCCCAAAAGGGTGTTCTTTTGTTTTATCGGTTGCGGGGAAAATGCAAAAGGGTAGAAGGTATATATCTATCCTTTCCAAACGGCACGTTTTTTAAAGTCTCTCGGCTGAATGACTTTAACGTGCTTGCCCCAAGTATAAAGGTGCCAATCCATTTCGCGTGCGCCACCGGCGTGGAACTTAACCGTCAGTGTGCCGTCCGGATTAGAAATCATCTCTTGTGTCGGGTGAAAGATATATTTTGCGGCTTCCGGTGCAACTTCCGCGTCAAACAGCCATTCCACATCAAACGGCTCTTCCTGATATACACCGAATGACTGCTTACTGAATTCTTCTAACGAGAATGAAGTGTCTCGTACAAAGTAATCATCTAAAACTTCAATATTCTGGATGTTATTTAAGTCAAAGCTGCACATTTTCTTGCGTTTTGTATGCCAAGCAATCAAATAATGCTTGTTACCATAAAGAAAACCATACGGGTGCACGGTGCGCCATTCGTTTTTGGTCTTTGATTGATACTTGATTTTGATGACTTTACAGGCAATTACAGCATGACGGAGCTTTTGCATAAATTTATCGTCAATTTTGATTTTCGGCCCCGGGCGCAAAGCGTAACCTTCAGCTTCAAGCAAGGCCTCGGCATCCGGCTCAATTCGGTTCAGCGCCTCGCTGCTCATAGAGGCTTTTATTTTGTGCATAATGGTTTCAAGCGCATCAACATCTTCAGGCATTTTGGTTTTCATGAGCTTGATAGCATTTTGCAACGCATTGATTTCAGTTAAAGAAAAGCCGACATATTGTCCGAGCGAGCCTTGCGGAATATACCAACGTTTGGTGTTGTGGGCACCGTTAATCTCTTTTATCTGAGGAAACTGCTCTTTCACCATATCTTTCATACGAATAGCGGTGCGCTTGGAAACCTTGAATTTCTGCATAATATCGGCAATGGAAACGCCATTTTCGGCATTTTGCATCCACAGCGACATTTCTAACAACTTCTGCGTCTTTTGGTAAAACATATCAACCCTCCCCAATCAATAAATGTCACCCCTCGTTTTCTTTAAGAAAACGTCAAGGGGGCTACAAATTTATTTAATCGGTAGATCCCTTGATTTTTCCTGACGGAAAAAAGGGATGACCTTAATACTTTGCATAATAATGCACTGATATTTAAAAAGTGTAAATAAGATGTCAGAATGTGGCAACTCTATTAAAATAACGGATTGACAAGGATTTTATGGCATTATATTATGGTCTTGTAAGGAGCTGATGTGGAACTTACCTCCATAACATCAGCCGCTCGAGCACCAACAGGTAAGTTGTCTGGTGTACCTTATAGCTTATAAGCTTAATAAGAAAACATTTCGTAGGTCAGAGAGTCGCTTCCTGCCGACAGAGTTATTCTGCAACGACGCTGGTTGGCGTCCAGCCGAAATGCTTTCTTAGCTCTTGAATACGAGCCGGTGATATATCCACCCGTCATAAGTATTCAAAGCTTGCCGCTGGGGGATATATCGCCAGTTGGCTATTCTAGGATCTGAATGCATAATGATGATAAAGATAATACAAACAATAAAAGAAATAATTAAAACACTAGGTGTCATAGCACTTTGGTTGTTTGGAATGTTTGCAATATTTATTGTATCGTGGATAGTTATTTTTTCGTTTGTTGATAGCTATGCAGATGGAAGCTACGATAGATGTATGGAACGATGTGTATTGCCCGATAAATCTAACTACAATGAATGTTCGCTCAGCACTTGTGACTTTCCAACATGATGTCATAATTTGACATTTCTGACAAATACTCCTCTTGCCAACGAAAAATGAAACAGTTACAATGAAGCTGTTTCATTTTTTATAAAGGAGTATTGATATGAAGATAATACAAGGTCTGAAGAATTTTATGCAATTTAAGGGCAATATTGGCAGATATAATTTACTTTGCCTTATTTGCGGTATTGAGCTTTTCAGAGTTTCCGTTAACAGTTTATATGCTCATTTATCGTTACCGCCTTACAGAATAATAAGTTTATTGACCGATTTCCCGCTGATGATTGTAATTTTATATCTTTATGGTGCAGCCATAGCCGGAAGATTAAACAACCTGAAGCTTAATCCGAATTTGACTTATTTTTGGATTTTAGGCATCTGGTTTTGCAAATATCTCTTAATGCCGCTCGCCCATACATCCGGCAGTATGCAGTTTGTATATTCCGCCGGTGTTTTGTTTTTACTCATGATATTACCGCTGTTCACAGCTGACAGAAACACTTTGATGTTTTGGAAACCAAAAATGCAATAAAACTTTATGGAGAATAACGATGGTTTCTGCTGCCCAAGTTGGTCTTTTTATAGCTGCTTTACTTTACTATCTTATGCGTGAACCGAAAGATAGTTCAACAGCAAACGCTGATTATAAAAATGATGAAGACAGCAGCGCATCTGATAATTTTAACAAAGGAGAAAAACATGACTAACATTTCAGACACACCAAAAATCTCAACAAAATTAAATGACTTGTTCTCCTTTCACGGCAAAATCGGCGTGCGGACATTTTTGACAGCGGCCCTTTTTTTGGAACTCTGCGCATGGGCTATGGATATGTATTTGCTCAAATACGAAAATGATTTTGCCACTTATGCTTTGGCGCTGAATAATCCGGGGTTTATCGGCCTATATCTTTTCGGATATGCGCTCATTATCATGGCCAGACTTCGTGATATGAACTTGCCGAGAAGTTGGGCATACTTTTGGATTTGGGCACTGTGGCTGTGTCGTTTCGGCATTCGCTCGGCGGTCAACTTGCCGCTCGGCACCGTGTGTGTGGCAGTTATTCTCATCTTGTTGCCGCTGTGCGCAAAAGATAAGGATTTGCTTTGCTTGAAAAAATAATATGTGTATAATAAAGGAGCGCTTAACAATCAATTTTTGCTCGCAAGGTTAAAGGATAGATTGAGATGATTGGAATAATTGTTGCCATATTGCTGTATTTTATCTGCGACGCTATCGAAACGCATCTGAAAAAGAAAAGGGAAGATGAGGAGTATGCCATCAATCTTTTTAAGGAAGGTTTGCGCGATATGGGAATTGACCTTGATGAAGATGAGCGAAAGTCCAAACGCCGCCGCAAATCCGATAGAAGAATTGATAAAGAAACCGAAGAATATATTATGTTCGACGATGTCAGACGTTCCGGCAAACGATAATTGCAAAGGGAAAAGAATGAGAATAATATGTTGTGCCATGCTTGCTTTTTTGGCGGTTATGACCGATGCCAAAGCCGAAAAAATTCAATACGGTTACGATTACCGCGGCAATTATGTGCCGCAAAAAGTCGGCGATGAAGAAATTCAATACGGCTATGATTATCGCGGCAATTATGTGCCGCAAAAGGTGGGCGATGAGAAAATTCAATACGGCTATGATTATCGCGGCAATTATGTGCCGCAAAAAGTCGGCGATGAAAAAATTCAATACGGCTATGATCATCGCGGCAATTATGTGCCGCAAAAAGTCGGCGGCAAAAAAATCCGTTACGACAGCGATTATCGCGGCAACCGGGTGCCGGCAGAAATTGATGATTAGCGCATCATATATTTGAGAATAAATGTTATGACCAAACGCAGAAAAAACACATCATTAGCTAAGCAAGAAGCTCTGGAACGCGCCTTGCAGGCAGAAAATGTGGTGGATATGGAACTGTTTTTTGACGCCCGCAAAAAAGATTCAAGCGAATACTGGCTCTCGGGTATGATTTTGATTCTTGATCATGTAACGACCGAACAGAAAATAAAACTTGCCCACAAAGTAATTAAAGACGAGGATGTTTTAGCATTTTTCTTCCGCCAACTGTACGGCATGGACGATGAATTGGTATAAGACAATGCAATTCATACAAAACAATAAAATCCCCAAGCAGGGGATTTTATTGTTTTATTGGTTGGTCATAAGCTCTAAAATGTGGAACTATATACTTTTATGTTTTACATAATATTTTTTACGATTGTCGAAAAAAGGTATGATTCCGTCAACCTCAGAACATTAAAATTTTCAAGTTTTCTGCACACAAGCAATTTTTTCATTGTTAATTTACATTATCAAGTATATCGTATTGTTAATGAAATCGTTCGAAGAGGCAAAAATGAAAAAAATTGTTTTAAGTTTATGCTTGTTTATAACGGCATGTGCGACAGTACCAAACTATGAATATAAAATAAATTCGCTGATACAAAATGGTAAAGGTAAAACAATAAAAATAGTGGCGGCAGAAAAAAGCGTATTGGCTACACAAATGAAAGATTTCTACCGTGAACGCTTAAAAAACGAAGGGTTCAAAGTTGTTGATGGAAACGCTAATTATACCTTTACATATGGAAATGACAGCCAAACTTGGCAAACAATGCAAACTGTACCTACCTATGGTCGAACAGGCGTAAGATCTGTTAATAATTATGGAACAGCATCAACATTTGGAAATACAACTTATGGAAGTTCAACCTCTTATGTAAACTATGATTATGGAATAAACGGTTACCAAAATGTTGTTGTTGACCATCACTTTAAATCATTTATGGCAATAATAACAGACAATAAATCCAAAGATGTTGTATATGAAGCAACATTTGTTACTACTGAATATATAACAGATGAAGAGTTTATGACATATCTTAAACAAGTTCAAAACCAATATCCGATGATGTTAAACACTAATGTCGGCTTGATTTGTTATGATTATCACTGCGAAGTTCCTCATTCTCCGACTTTATGGGGAATATAGATAGAATATGTCTTTTTTAACAAAACTTATAACATCTGCTGTTGCTTCTCTATTTAAGCCTCTGCATACGACTATAAAAGGGAAATGGGGAGAAAGTAAGGTTGCTAACATTTTATCCCGGTTACCGGAAGAAGAATACAAAGTTATAAATAATGTTATTATCCAAACTAATGGTTATACTTCACAAATTGACCATTTAGTTGTCTCAATTTATGGTATTTTTGTAGTAGAAACCAAAAAATTATACCGGTTGGATAACGGGCTATGAAAACTCAAAGCAATGGACACAGAATGTTTATGGGAACAAATACTCACTTTATAATCCAATTAAGCAAAAC
>JAGCYN010000012.1 GCA_017960745.1 Alphaproteobacteria bacterium
AGTGAAAAGTGTGCGTTTGCCGCAGAACGCGAAAATTTGTTCCGGCAAATATTGCGGGCGCGCTAAGCATCTGATAGCCGAGTTTTGGAAAGTCGGGCTTGGTGCGGTATCGCTGTTTTTGGTGTTTTACTACGGCATCGGCAGTATGATTACCGAAAATATTGATGTTCGGAGCGCATATACGCCGAGTTCCAAGAATGTGCCGGCTTTTGATACCGCCAACGGTATGTCGTTTTTGGTTAAACGGGAAATCGATGCCAAAATGTGGACGCCGAATTTGCCGATTGTTTTCCCAGCGTATGTTTTAGATAATATGCCGAATTTTCAAACCGGGATCGTGACGGCAATCAAAGATATGACGGCCGTTATGCGCAAATTTGAGCGCAACACCGAAAAACAAAATGAAGATATCCGTCAGGCATATCGCTTGTTGTCGTATCCGGCAGATGTGTGGCTGATGTCCAAAACCGGCAAGTTTAACTTGGCACCGTCATCAAATTCGCAATATCGTAAAGGCGCCAAAGAACTGCGCAAATTCAGTCAGGACGGTGTTTTTGTCCCGTTAGACGGAGATTTGGATAAAGTTTTGCGTAAAATGAGCGCAAAATTGCATAAAATTGTTCGGGAAAATGAAGAATATCAGCAAGAAGAAGCTTCATCATGGTTGATTGATACCAAAGCCGATGATCTGTTTTATTATGCCAAAGGTTATGCGTTTGCCTGGTGGCAGATGAGCCGGACACTCGGGGAAGATTTCAAGCGGGTGATCGTTGACCATAATCTGTATCAGGATTGGACGTATTTGGTTTCATCGTTGAAAAAAGCCGCAGAACTCAAACCGCTGATTGTGCGCAACGGCAAGGCGGATTCCGTTTGGGTGCCGAATCACCTGATTATGCAGAATTTTTATTTGTTAAGAGCCGCTGTTGTGATTGAAAAGATGCACAGCGCATTAGCAAGAGAAACCTATGATGATTAAAGTTGAAAATCTGCCGAACAAGCAAATTATCAATTTTTATCCGCCGCGGGCATTGTATCAGACGGGTGAGGCGACGGAGGTCGATAAGCGCCATTTGCCGCCGGAAGGTATTCTGCACGATATTCTGGCAATTACAGGTGTTGAGCGCTGTTTGTTGAGTGATACCTTGATTTCGGTGCGCTAGAACGGTCAAGCGGAAGATGTGCGTCTGCCGGTATTGGCCGAAATTGACGATGTCGTTGCCGCCGAGGTGTTGTTGCCGACATTTCCGCAACAGCTGTCAGATTCGGAAGTTGCCGAAGCCGTGGCCGATGCTTTTATCAGACCGACACTAAACCGCGATAACGGCGATTTGACGATTTTGGCGCTGGAAAACGGGTGCTTGGCTGTAAAGTTTGAAGGGCACTGCGCCGGTTGTCCTTATGCGCAAAATACGTTGCAAAATGTGATTGTAAAAACTTTCCGGCAATATATGCCGCAAATCAAAACCGTTGAACTGAAAGAGTAAAAAATGAAAGCAGCATGGTGGATATTTTTCGGAGCAATGTTATTCAGCATATCTGCTTATGCCGAGCCGGTTTTGGAAAAACGGAACGGTGCGATTTGGGTAAAATCGGCAACCACACATGAAGTGGAACGTTTGTTTGAAGAACACGGATTCCGCAATTTTTCCGAAGTCAGAATGAAATTTCCGCGTATCTATTTGACCAAATTGCCGACCGATTGGCAGGAAATTCCGCAAACTGACAATAAAAACCGCATTTTTATTCGCATTTTGTTGCCGTTGGTGCTGAAGGTCAATGAGGCACTGCGGCAGGAACGCGCGGAAATCGAAAAGATTAACGAAAAATTCGAAAAAGACGGGAAAATCAGTGTTGCCGACCGCAAACTGTTGGAAGAAAAGGCAAAAAAATATGACGTTTTCACGCGGATGGACGGCGATACGCGCATATCAATTTTGTTGACGAAGTTATTGCTGAAAATCGGCGATGTGCCGCCTTCAATCATGATTGTTACCGCCGCGATTTATACGGATTGGGGAATGTCACGATTGGCGGTGGAGGCTAATTCGCTGTATCGGGAAGAAATCTGGTATCAAAAAGAAGGTTTGAAACCGCTGGATGATGAAAATGCCGAATACCGTTACAAGATTTTTGCCAATTTGGAAGATTGTATTGCATCGCGGGCTTTGCAATTAAACTCGCACATCAATTACGACTATTTTCGCGAGGCTCGACAAATGAGTCGTGCCATCAATCGGCCGCCGTTCGGACAGCAGTTGGCGGCGAAAATGATGCAGGACAGCAATCTGCATAATATTGCCGGCATGATAGACTATACGTTTACCTATTATCGGCTGATTAAAACCGATTATTTTCCGGAATTGGAGGATGTTAAGTGAGTTTAGAAATTGCACCGATACTCTGCTTAAAAGGAATGATGGATAATTATGCGTATGTTATCACGGATACGCAAAGCGGTGCTTGTGCGGTGGTTGATGCCTCCGAAGCCGCGCCGATAGAAGAATATTGTGATAGCCGCGGTCTTAAACCGGAATTTATTTTGGTGACGCACCATCATGATGACCATGTCGGCGGCAATGCGGCGCTCAAACAGAAATACGGTTGCAAAATTGTGGCCTCGGCGGTTGATGCCGTTCATTTGGATGATGCGGATATTACCGTGCACGACGGCGAAACTTTTAACTTGGGGCAAATTTCGGCCACGGTGATAGCAGTTGCCGGGCATACCAACGGGCATATTTTGTGGTATTTTGAGCAAGATAAAGCGCTGTTTACGGGCGATACGCTCTTTAATTTAAGCGTCGGCGGTTTGTTTGAGGGAACGCCGTGGCAGATGTGGCAAAGTCTGCAAAAAATAAAAAGTCTGCCGGACGATGTTTGTTTTTATCCTGGACACGAATACACGCGCGCGGGATTTGCCGGTTTGCTACGTAACCCGACACCGGCAGCGGCGGAATATCGACATATATTAGAGCAAAAAATGCAAAAAGGCGAACCGCCGGTCGGTATTCCTCTCGGTTTGGAAAAAAAGTGCAATCCGTATTTGAAAATAGATGATGAAAATGTTTTTATAAGATATTTTGCGGGAGGATAAGATGTTTTTCAGCCTGAATAAAAAAATATTATATACGTTGCTTTCATTCTTATTGCTGATTATCGGTATCTTTTTGACCATTTTCATCAATTTCTACGCGCAGAATTTACAAGATAACCAAAATTCCATTTATATCCGCAATCAATACGTTGTGAGCCTGCTTTACGATAACGTTAAGTTGCAAAAAACCATTGCCGGTTTGCTGCAAGAACATCCGGAACTGAAAAGATCATTGCAACATCCGGAAGTTTTAAGCGAGAGCATCAGTACTTCGGAAAAAGAATTAACCCGCGAACAGCAGTTAAATGCGGAATTGTTGAAAAATTATGATAAAAACCGTGAAGCCATGAAAACTGGTATTGAAATTATTGCCGTCAGCGTGGCGATTGTGATTACCTTGATTTTTCTGTTGCTGTTTTTACTGGACTATTGGGTTATACACCCGATTGAAAAAATGACATTCATCAGTAACGAAGTGTCAAAAGGCGTTTTATCAAGCCGGATTGAGAAAAACAAACAAAGTGTGTTGCATGATGAATTTGATATTTTGTTTTCAACCTTTAACCAAATGCTGGACAGTATGGAACAGGATATCGAAAACACCAAAATGCGTGAAAGATTTTTGCAACAACTGATTGATGCCGTGCCGGATGCGATTCGCGTGATTGACCAAAAACGAAACGTGATTATGGAAAATGAAGCTTTCAAAAAGTTGATGCAAACGAAAGTCTCATGCCTCGGGCGAAAGTGTTTTGAGGCGTACGGCTATAAAAACGGCATGTGCCCGTCCAGCAGCTATAATTGTCCGATTGCCTACTTGTGCAATCAAAAAGTTAAATCGTTTCACGCCATCCATGAAATTAACAACATTCCGATTTATATCAGCGCGGCGCGCTTATTTACCGGTAAAAATAAAAAGAATGAATATTATGTGATTGAGGCCATGCATGACTTGCGCGCCGATGTTTTGTTTTCACATCAGCAAAAAGTTTCATCGCTGGCTTTTCTTTCAACCTCCGTTGCTCATGAAATGAAAAACAATCTGGGCGCCATCAGAATGATTTTGGAAGGGCTGCTTGATGAAAAATCCCAACATAAATTATCTGAAACAGATATGAATAAGTATTTGACAATGGCACATCACCAGCTGGTTGAAACCGTAAAAATTCCGGAACGTCTGCTGAAAATGGCGCAATATAATGAAAATGAAATGACGGAAATCAGCGTTAATAATGCAATAACGGATATTACACAACTGACGGATTATAACGCGAAACGTTTGGGTATCGAAGTGAATACGACGCTCGAAAAAAATCTGAGCGTTCGCGGCAGCGAAACCGATTTTAAGATGATTATGCTGAACCTGATACAAAATGCCATTAAGGCAATGCCGGACGGCGGTAAATTAACAATCAACGGTTACAAAAAACGTCAGCGTTTGCTGATTGAAATTTGCGACACGGGCATCGGGATTGATGCCGGCAAGCTGAAACATATTTTCGAACCGTTTTATTCCGGCAACGAAAATGCACGCAGTTCCGGTTTGGGTTTGGCAATTGTGAACAGCTTAATGAACAAATTCAAAGGTAAAATCAGTGTTGAAAGTCAAATCAACAAAGGAACCAAATTTACCTTAGATTTTCAAATAGCCGCCCAAAAATCCAAATAGTTTAAACATGATCATCCAGGCGCTTTTCCTCAACGCCGTAAGGGTCTTGATGCACAATGATTTGTGCTTGCGGAAATTGTTTTAAGATTTTTTCTTCGGCCTGTTCAGCCAAATGATGGGTTTGATACAGCGTCATATTGCCGTCAAATTCCAGGTGCAACTCAATAAAAAAACGAGATCCCGAAACGCGGGAACGCATATCGTGAACCCCCATAACGCCTTCGGAGGATGCCGCCAACGCAATAATTTTTTGCTTGATTTTGTCATCTAATTCACAATCGGTGATTTCACCTAAAGCCTCACAAGTGATGTCCCACGCATTATACAACAGGTAAAGCGCAATCAAAATGGCGGTCATCACGTCTATCCAATATAAATGCAGGTAGCGGACTAAGGTTAAAGAGAGAATAACCGCCGAATTGGATAGAATATCGACCATATAGTGCAGGCTGTCGGCCGCAATGGCGATGGATTTTGTTCGTTTGATGACATATTTTTGCAAAACGACCAGGGCAAGGGTGGCGGCCAAACTGATAAACATCACAACCAGACCGGCGGTGGTGTTTTCAATTTGCGCCGGCTTGATAAAGTGGTATATGCCGTCATAAAGAATAAAACCGGCCGAGCCGACAATAAAAGCCGATTGCAACAGGGCACTGACCGATTCCGCTTTGCCGTAGCCGTAACGGTGTTTGGTATTCAGCGGCTTATCCGAGAATTTAACGGCCACAAAAGTAATGGCGGAAGAAACAACGTCCGATAAACTGTCTACCATTGAGGACAGAATGGATAGCGAGCCGGTCATAAAAGCCGCGCCCGCTTTAATGATTGTTAAAAGCAACGAGGTTAAGATGCTGGCGGTTGCAGCCAGATTTTTCAGTTTTGCGTCACGGGATGAGTTCAAGGATTTTCTCCATTTGCGGCATTTCAATCACAACGGCCTTATCGGTGTAATACGGTGCGATTGTTTTGAGGTGCACATTGCTGTTGTTTTTATCAAACCGATACATAATATAAGCTTCGTTTTCTGTTTTGTAACATTCCAGTGTGGCATAATTGCCGTCCTCAATATACAGTTTCAGCGATTTAATCGGCGTATTTTGCGGTGCCTCTTTGATTGCTGTAATAGGAGTGTTAAGCATTACTTTCATCAACTCGGTCAAGCGTATTTCGGCTTCCGGATTACCTTTAGGATCATAAAGCCGACCGTAGCGTAAATCCCATACATGGCTGTAAGTCCAAGCGTGCCAGTCCGGATTCATATCAACAAAATCAGCCTTGATTTCCCAGACCTGGAACTGATCCGGAAAACGCATATAAGCCGCCTTGGCACCGCGTCCCAAATCAATATCGGTTTTGCCCAAATTGACGGTTAAAATATTTTTGCCGTCTGCTTCCACAGACATTTGCAGCGCGGTTGATTTTTTATCTTCCAACGGCAACAAATCAAAGGTCGCCAAATTTTCGGCTTTATTGCTTTTACGCACAAACAAAGTGGCTTCGGCGGTTGTTGTTAAAAGACGCCGGATGCGTTCCTGCAAAACCGGAATTTCCGGATGTTCCTGCAGTTGCCACAAACCGCTTTGGCGCACAAAAGTCAGAGCGGTATCATGATTTTTAAGCTGAATTTTATTGATGGTATTCAGATTTTTTTGAACTTGCGGAAATGCCGGTTTATTTTCATAAGTATCAAGCGAACTTTGGGCAACCTGATAAGCCGAGAGAACGCCGATTGCAAAGAGTGAAAGTGCACAAATACCGGTATGAACAAAAGATTTATCAATGCGAAAAGCTGAAATTTTACGTAACAGGGCAGGCAATTTTGATATTTTGGTTAACAGCAACAAGAGGCACAACAACAAAGGAACAAGCCAGATAACGGCAAAAGCAACTCTGTCGGCCACTGCGGCAATGTCTTTATAAGCCTGATTGCGCAAATGACTTAACTCATGCAAATAATTATTCAGTTTTTGCCGAATTTCGGAAATAACGGTCAATTCATCAACGGTAAAATTCTCCCGCTCTTCAAAATTGCGTTTACTCCAGACTTTTTGTAAAGCCGCTTTGCTGTCGGAAATGGCTTGAAAGATATTTTCTTCGGCTTTTTTATATTGCAAAGAATTCACGCGGCGCAGAATTTCAATATTTTCAAAACGGCGATCATAAGCACGTTTGCCGCGCAATGCCAATAAAGTATTATCACCGGTCAGATAATCGGCGGCATTCAACAAAAAGTTGGCATTGTCAAAAATATGGATTGTATATTTGCTTTCCAGCAAATACTTATCTTCCGACCAAAAGCTGTCATACAGTAAATCGGAATCACCGACGACAATCACGTCAAACGGATTTTGGGTATCCGTACTTTTGATTTCGGCGGCAAGCACTTTCGGATTATCATCCGGCTGAAAATATTTTAACACCTCTTGCGGATTGAGGTTATCAAGGACAACATCGGCCGTCATTACCGAGGCGATTTTACCGGCCGTCAACAGCGGATAAAATTTAATGGCGCCGCTTTCCAATGCCGCATTATCCGGCAGCACGATTGAAGCCGAAGCCACCAGCATCTCACGCAGATTTTTGGTAACCGGATGATACGGATTCATATTTTGATGCGGAATTTTGAATTGAATAATATCCTGCGAGAAAACCGGATTTGTACTGTAATTGGTTGTGGAATCAACGGTCACGGAATTTTCCAAATCAGCAATCACATAGTCACTGTAAAACTTAAATTTCCAGAAATCTTCCAGCGCGGTTGAATCGGAAGGATGAAGCCTTGACTGTTGAAAGGCATACAAACGTGCCGCTTCGTGAGCCGCATCCAAGAAAGCAATCACTTTGCCGGTTGCCGAATATTTTTCGATTTGCGCCAGCATTTTTTCATCTAAATTGTCAGGAAAAAACAGCATCAATACATCAGGTTTGGCTTCTTCGAGTTCTTCGGCCGTTTGCAAATCATAGACCTTATAAGTTTCGCTCAAAAGCTGAATGATGCGCCAGGTTTGGCTCATTGTCGAATTATCGTCGCCCAAAACGCCGAACAGTGAACCGCCGCCGACAATGCCGATTGTTTTTTTGGTGTGATGCAGTTGATACAGCTTGGTTGTAATGTCTTGCTCCATCCCGTTTTGCGAGTCTTGGGCAAAAAACGGAATTGCATTTTTATTTTGCAATGTATCTTCAATCGTTAAACCGAACAGGGCATTTTGGTTTAAATCAATCAGCGGTATCGGCTGCACGCCGTCGGCGAGCGCCACATCTTCTTCCTGACTGAGGTACTGCGGATAATAGATTTTATAATCAAACATGCCGTTGGCATGGCTTTTATATTTTTCGAGCAAAATGCGCAGATTATCGAATTTTAAGCGCAGTTGCGGATTGCGTTGCGCCAAAATCGGTGAAAAATAAAGCTTAGCCAACACCGGTTCTTTGAGATTTTTCAAAACGGTTTTGGTGCTGTCGGTCAGGGTAAATAATTTTTCTTGCGTGGCGTCAAATTGCACATTGCGGGTAAAGCAGTTGGCGGTAATGTTAATGCCCAAAAACGCCAGCAGAAACATCAGCCAGGTGGCGACGACATAGGAAGTGTTGCCCGATTTAAGCCAATTTGAATGACCGGCGGTTTTGAAATTGACAATTAAAACCGTGGTGGCGTTGCAAAAGATAATAAACGAGAAAAAGAAAATCACATCGCGCAATTCCAACAAGCCGCGGCTTAAGGTGTCAAAATGGCTCAAGAAGCTGAAAGAAGCGATGGTATCAACCACCGAAACCGGCAACCACAAACGGAAAAAGGCTAAGATGTATTCAATACCGCTCCAGAAAAAGCACAGGTTGACGATAACGGCAATGACCAAAGCAATAACCTGATTTTTGGTCAGCGCGGAAACGGTTTCGGAAACGGCAAGCATACAGCCGGCCAACGTAAAGCTGGCCAAATAACCGACCAAAATAACGGCGTTGTCCGGTGTTCCCAAAATGTTGACAACAATCCAAAACGGAAACGTCAGCAACAGTGCCAAGCCGCAGAAAATCCACGCGGCCGTAAATTTGCCGACAACCAACGTGGGAACGGACACCGGTAAAGTGACAATTTGAATAACGGTTTTCTGGCGAAATTCTTCCGCCCACAGACGCATGGAAATGCCCGGAATAAACAGCAGATACAGCCACGGTTGAAAGTCAAACATAGGCAACAAATCGGCTTGACCGCGGTTGAAAAAATCGCCGAAATAAATGGCAAACGAGCCGTTCAAAATGAGAAAGCTCAGCAAATAAACATAGGCCACCGGCGAGGTAAAATATCGTATCAACTCATATTTGACAACTGCAAAAAATTTTTTCATTTTATGCCTCCTTATGGGTTAATAAGCGAAACACCTCGGCCAAATTTTTGCTTTTGGTTTGTTTCAAAATATCCTTTACCGTGCCGTCGGCTTTAATTTCACCGTTATCCATCAAAATAACGCGGTTGCAGACGGTTTCGGCTTCTTCCAGCAAATGGGTGGAAATTAAAATGGTTTTGTCTTTGGCCATTTCTTTAATCAGATTGCGGATATATTCTTTTTGATTCGGGTCCAGACCATCGGTCGGCTCATCCAAAAGCAAAATCGGCGGGTTGGAAAGAATGCTTTGCGCAAATCCGACACGGCGCTGATAACCTTTGGAAAGAGTTTCGTTTTTTTGGTGCAAAACCTCTTCGATTTGTGCGGTTTTGGCAACTTGCGCCACCACTGATTTTTTAAGACCGCGTAATGCCGCGATATAATTCAAAAATGTTTGCACGCTGAAATCCGGATATAACGGCGAACCTTCCGGCAAAAAACCGATATTTTCTTTGGCAAACAACGGGGCTTCGGCGATATTTTTGCCCAAAATTTCAATCGAGCCGCCTTGCGGTGCCAAATAGCCGGCAATCATATTGATAAGGGTTGATTTACCGGCGCCGTTCGGGCCCAAAAGAGCGATAATATCGCCGGCATGAGCCTCAAAACTGACGTTACGTACCGCGGCGATGGCGCCGTAATTTTTGCACAGATTGCAAACTTTAAGCGTTGCTGAGTTCTTTTTTGGCATAGATTTCTCCTCCCGTTATCGGCTCGCAGGTGCCGGTGGTTGTCGGAAATGTAATCGGCAGACCATAAAGACGTCTGACGGTGTTAAAAGCCGTAGTTTGAGCGCCGATTTTGGTTAAGCGCGGTGAGATATCCGAAAAGGTTTTCAAGTTACGCGGTGCAAAATTCTGCTTCAAAAAGCGCATCAGCGACGGATTATACAGACCGCTGCCGCCCACATAAATATTTTGCGGAACCGCCGGCAGAAAGTTCAAGGCGGCCTGATAGATGGCTTCGGCAATAAAATAGGTTGCCGTGGCGGCGCCGTCCTCCAAAGACAAACCTTCAAGATGTTCTTTTTTATCGCTGAAACATAGAATATCCAAAGATTTCGGCGGTTGTTTTTTCAAAATTTTATGACCGCGCAACGATTCGCTGACTTGCGGATGAACGGTGCCGGTAATGGCCAGTTTGCCGTTATAATCCGTTTGCATATGAGCATGGCGGAAAGTCCAATCTTCAATCATGGCCATCCCCGGCGCGCAATCAAACGCCGTTAATTCGCCGGAAGCGCCGATATAAGTCAAACTGCTGACAGCTTCAATATCGACAAACAGCAGCGGTTTTTCCAAATTTTGCCCGATGGCGTTGAAAAATGCCGGTGTCAGCGGCGAGGCTTGACCGCCGGATAACAAATCGGCTTTGTGAAAGTGGGTAATGATATCGCAATTTAAGGCTTCGCACAGCTTATTGCCGTCTTCAATTTGGTAAGAACATTTATTGGCCGGATCATTAAACACGGTTAAACTGTCTACGCCGATTTGTTCCACCGTTTCGCCGAGGCAGAATTCCTGAATGGTTTCGGCGTGAAATTCGCTGATTAAATCGCGTATTTTCCGCACTTCGGCACTTTCTTCCAATTCGGCAAAAGTCCAGTTGCGGCGGCTGATAAGATGTCTGATATCCAAGCACAAATTTTCAGGATACGGAACGGCGGTTTCTTTAATAAACTCTTTAATATCGATGCCGTCCGTGTTCATAAGCGCCAATTCTATCGAGTTGAGTGAAGCGCCGCCGTAAACACCGAGAGCATTCAAACTTTTTATCATCATTTCCATTTATCCTGTTGCAATGCCCAAATAATATGCTAATATACGTTAAAATTTGGTATAAAACAAGAAAGGCAAAGCAAACAGATGACACAATTTAAATCAGAATTTTTGAACATTATGCACGAACGCGGTTTTTACAATCAATGCACCAACGAAGAGGGTTTCGATGCCTATTTGTATGAATGTGAAAGCAAGGGAAAACCGGCAATCGGCTATTTGGGCTCTGATCCGACGGGTGACAGTTTGCACGTCGGCCATATTGTGCCGTTGATGATGCTGCGCTGGTTCCAAAAATGCGGCCACAAACCGTTGACTTTGGTCGGCGGTGCCACGGCGCGTATCGGCGATCCGTCCGGCAAAGATAAACTGCGTCCGTTCCTGGATGATGAAACGTTAGCGCATAACGTTATCGGTCTGAAAAAATCTTTTTCAAAGTTTTTGAAGTTCGGTGACGGTCCGACCGATGCCATTATGGTTGATAACTGGGATTGGTTTAAAAACATCAATTATCTGGCGTTTTTACGCGATGTCGGCACTTGCTATTCGGTGAACCGGATGTTGACCATGGACAGCGTCAAGAGCCGCTTGGAACGCGAACAGCCGATGTCGTTTTTGGAATTTAACTATATGTTGCTGCAAGGCTATGACTTCTGCGTGTTGCTGGAAAAATATAACTGCCGCGCGCAAATTGCCGGTGCCGACCAATGGGGCAACATTATTTCCGGAACCGAACTCGGTCGCCGCCGCTATGACACCGAATTGTTCGGTTTCACCAGCCCGATCTTGACGGATTCTGCCGGTAAAAAAATGGGTAAATCGGAAGGCAATGCGGTTTGGATTAACGACGAAAAACTGCCTGCTTACGATTACTATCAATATTTCCGCAACGTTGAGGATTCAGAGGTTGGCAAGTGTTTGCGTATTTTCACCGATTTACCGATTGATGAAATTCGTCGCTTGGAACAGTTGAAAGACAAAGAAATCAACGAGGCAAAGAAGATTTTGGCGTTTGAAGCCACCAAGATTTGTCGCGGTTTGAGCGAAGCACAGAACGCGCAAGATACGGCGATTAAGGCCTTTGAACAAGGTGTTGCCGGCGGTGATTTGCCGACCATTGAGGCTGATTTAAACAAGGGTATAGGTGTTCTTGATGCTTTCTTGCAAATCGGTTTTGTGGCCAGCAAAGGCGAGGCCAGACGCCTGATTAAACAGGCCGGATTGAAGATTAACGACAAGCCGGTAACCGATGAAAATTATGTGATTACCACGGCAGATGTGGTTGACGGTGCGGTGAAAATTGCCCAAGGCAAGAAGAAATTCGGCTTAATAAAATAGTTGATAATTATTAAAACAACAGCCTCGCTTTTCGCGAGGCTTTTTTTAACGGATGATTTTTAAGCGCGATTCCAGCGGCAAAAATTCTTTTTCGCCCGCCTCTTGTTCAATACTGCCGAAAGGCATTTGCGCCACCATCTGCCATTTTTTTGTAAACGGCAACCACGAGGCCACGTCTTTTTCCACCAGTTCCGTATAGTGTTGCAACGAAGCACCGATGTCGTTTTCGCTCAACGCCTGCCAAATCATATATTGCAACATACCGTTGCCCTGCTGCATCCAAATCGGCATATTCTTTTTATACAGCGGAAAACGCTTTTTTAACTCGGTCAGCGATTTTTTATCTTCATAAAACAAAATGGTACCGTGCGCGGCGGCAAAGGCATCAATGCGTGTTTTGGAAGCCTTAAATTTTTCTGCCGGCAAAATTTTCTTGAGCGCAGCATTGACCATATCCCAAAATTTTTGCTGTTGCTCTCCCAGCAAAATCACCACCCGCGCCGATTGCACATTAAACGCCGTCGGGCAGTTTTTCAAACACACGCGCACCGCTTCTTCAACGCATTTTTCGCTCGATGCCGGCAATTTGCCGAGTGTGTAAATGGAACGGCGGCGGCTTAAGCTGTCTTGTTCAACACAATGCACCATTTCAATTCTCCTTTATCAATAAGATAAAAACATCGGACGTTTTTTCAAGTCAGTCGATATAATTTTTAATTTTTTCCAACGCCGCCAAAACCTGCTTAGAGGCATCTTTATTGCGCAGTTCTTTATAAACTGCCAATGCAGAATCCAAATAGTTGCGGGCTTCAAGCATAAAGTTTTCATCTTCGTTTTGCTTGCCCAATAAATAATAAATGTTGCCGATTTTTTCCTGCACATCGGCCCATTCCATCGGATAAACGGTCTGCTCATAAATTTGTTGTTGATTTTTGTAGCTGTTAATCGCCAGTTGCATAATTTCGTTGCTGAGGGTTTTCATACCGAGCAAGGTCAAATAATAGCCGAGCAAACCCTCAATATGGCACCATGATTGCGGAAATTGCGCAAACGAATACACTTTTTCCGCTTCGCGCAACTGCGCCACGGCATCACGCAAAGCCTGCAAATCGGCCGTGTGTTTCCAAAATTCAAAGTACAGCACCGCCAGATGGTACGAGATTAAACCGAAATCGTACGGATAGTTGCGATTGAGATATTTCTGCGCCTCGCGATAATATGAAATGGCTTTTTTCAAATGTTCCAAAGGTTGGTTATTGTCATCAATTTGGAACGCCAATTCGTAGAGCATACCGAGGTTGTTATAGACGCTGCCGAAATAAATCGGCAACCGCATATATTGTTTGTTAACCAGTGCTTTTTCAAACAAATCCTGTACCACCTCAATATCTTCCGGCTGCAGGTTATCGCGCGCATTTTCCAGATAAATTTTGCCCAACATATTGGTGATGTATGGCATAAATTCGCGCGTGATATCTTTCGGTGACTGATTGCGCGACAACAGCTTGATGATGTCTTTAAGCAAAAGCGGTCGGTTTTTGATCTGACTGTTGGTTACCGGCTTAACGGCGGCAATAATAATGCCGTAAATCAACAGTAACAGCGATTCGGAAAAAGTTTCGGGATTGCTGAAATAATTGAGCGGCACAAACAGACTGTCTAAAAGAGAGAAGGTTAGCGTGTTCGGAATAACGTACTGGTTTTCAATTTGAAAATTCAGCCGAATTTTGCCGTTTTCTTCATAGCCCCAAATTAAAATATCAGCCTGTGTTTTTTTGATGATTTGCACACCGCGGTCAATAAAATCAAAAAAATTGCGTCCTTGCAGATTCAAAAAACCTTTGGGAAACGGTTCGTTAAAAAAGGTTACGTTAAACAGCTCGTTTTTACCAAGCAACTCGGCAAAACGGTAGCCGCAATTCAAATTGCAACGGTCTTCAAACGCCACCACCGTCACATTAAACAAGGCGTCGGTTTTGGCAGCCTTCGTGCCGGACAGAAAATCGCGTATGCCGGATAATTGGCTGAGAGACATTACTTTTTATTTCCTTTGCGGCTATTAATAATCTTTTTGGTTTCTTGAATATTGTCTTTGATGTTGTTGACAAACTCGCGGTTAATATCTTTCAAATCTTGTACGGTCGGCTGTACTTCACCCAACGAATTATTCAGCCAAACGGCAATGAATGTTGCAACCATAAACAGGGAATAAGGATTTTTTGCAAACAGCTGGAACCAGGAAATAAACAAAATAACACAACCGGCACGCAACATATTGTGCATTAACGATTTGGCATCAAAGCGGTAAGCCGCGTGATGATAGTTGGTGTTTTCTTCCAAAGTGCCTTCGTGCGTAATCAGCCAGCGATTCCATAAAGCCACCAGCAATTCGCTCCAAAACAGCGTGGTAATCACAAAACAGGACGGGAAACTGAACTCACCCAGATTAAGCAACAGCACATGCGCCACCAAAAATGCCAATGCCGAACATGAAACATTGTCAAAGTTGATATAAATGGTTTGGAAATTAAGGCTCAGATAAGTTGCCAAAGCACCGATTAATGTGGCGCTGATTAAGCAGACATAACGCGGCGTAGCGCCGACAATGGCTAAAACGCAAATTCCGAAAAGCATAAGAATATAAGGCAAAGTCAGCGTGTGCGGCACCGTGTTGAAAATATCGGCTTTAATGCAGAAAATTGAAAACAGGGCAATTAACGCAATTTGAGTAACCGGTACCGGAATGCTCGGAAACGGGTTGCCGATGCCAATCGGTTGCAAATATACTTCAACGGCAACACAGGCGATAATCAGCAATATTTGCCCGATTCGCTCAAAGAAAAACTGCGACATAAAAATCAGCGCCGCCAAGCCGATTGGCGCCAACATGCGCAAGAACGTCAAAGGCTCAATAAAATCGTGGACACCGACCAAAAAATATGCCGAAACTGATGAAACGATAAACAAAACGAGAATGTGCGGAAACGGAAACTGCGTATAATGATAAGTGAGCGTTTGCTCAAATTTCTTAACCACCGGCGCATAAAAGCCGGACATACCGATTAAGCCGACCAAAAAATAAATAACGATATAAACGAGCGACAATCCTATTTCCATGGCATTTCTCCTACTTTTCTGCAGGGATTATATACCATAATTATTAAATTATTCTTTGCATTTTGCAAATAAAGAAAGAATCCATACCGCCCTTTTGACGCTCATAAAACGGTAAACTGCGCAGTGTGCCGGTCGGGGTTATCATATTTTGTTGCCATTTTCCGCAGGTTTCGAGCGCCGACATGGCGAGCGGCACAATTTTGAAGTTTTTATTGTTTTGTAAAAACGAAGCAATTTGTTCTTCGCCTTCTTTTTTAGAAATCGAGCAGACGCTGTACATCAAAATTCCGCCAACGCGCAGAACACGGCTGCAAGCGTCCAGAAGTTGGCGCTGCAACAGTACTTGAGCCGCCACATCGTCCGCGGTTTTAATGTGCAAAACTTCCGGATGCCGGCGGAAAGTTCCGGTGGCCGAACACGGTGCATCAAGCAAAATCACATCAAATTGTTCGTCGGTCGTTTGCAAAAATTGCAAAGCATCGGCGTTGAGAATTTCAACGTTTTTCAAATTCAGCCGGCTCATATTTTCTTGCAGCGTTTGCAACCGCGTTGCCGAAATATCAATGGCTTTGACATGCGCACCGGCGGCAGCCAACTGCGCTGTTTTGCCACCCGGAGCGGCGCATAAATCAACCACGCTCAAATTTTTGACATCACCGAGAAACTGCACCGGAAAAGCGGCGGCAACATCTTGCACCCACGCCGATTTTTCAAAATCGGGCAGGGCGGCAACTTTGGTGTTTTCCGGCAATCGCAGCGTACCGTTCGGCAAAATTCGGGCGCCGTATTTTTCGGCCGCAACCGACGGATTTTCTTTAACCGTGATATCAAGCGGCGGCACTTGATAAACACTTTGCGCAATTTGAGCAATTTCTTTTGGTGTATAACCGTCTAAAATGTCGATAAATGTTGCCGGCAAAGGCGATATGGTGTCGATTTTTTGCCGCAAATCATCTTTTTGCGCGGCAATTTGACGAAGCACGGCATTAGCCATATTGGCCAGAAATTTGTCGGTGCTCCGGCGAATACCGCTGACGGTTTCGTTAATAACGGCGTAAGGCGCC
>JAGCYN010000082.1 GCA_017960745.1 Alphaproteobacteria bacterium
CCGCCGGGACGTGAAGCTTATCCGGGTGATGTCTTTTATCTGCATTCCAGATTGTTGGAACGTGCCGCCAAATTCAATGATGAGCACGGTTCCGGTTCATTAACGGCCATGCCGGTTATTGAAACACAGGCCGGCGATGTTTCCGCCTATATTCCGACCAATGTGATTTCCATCACCGACGGGCAGATTTTCTTGGAAACATCGTTGTTCTACCAAGGTGTTCGTCCGGCAGTCAATGTCGGTATTTCCGTATCGCGTGTCGGCTCGGCGGCACAAATCAAAGCCATGAAACAAGTATCCGGCTCCATGAAATTGGACTTGGCACAGTATCGTGAGATTGCCGTTTTTGCGCAATTTGCTTCCGATTTGGATAAGGCCACGCAAAAATTGCTGGATAAAGGCGCCAAACTGACCGAACTTTTGAAACAACCGCTACATTGTCCGATGGCGGTTGAAGACGAAGTGGCTTCAATTTTTGCCGGCGTTAACGGCTATCTGACCAAACTGAAAATTGCCGATGTCAAAGACTTTGAAAAAACATCATTGGAAAGTTTACGCATGAAACATGCCGAATATCTTGAAGAAATTTCCCGCTCCGGTGAAATATCGGCAGATTTGGAAGAAAAACTGAATAAATTTTATACCGAATTCGTAACCAACTATCTGCAAAACAAAGAAAAGGCGGTATAATGGCCGGGCTGAAAGAACTACGCACCAGAATTGAAACCATCAAATCGACGCAGAAAATCACTTCGGCGATGAAAATGGTTGCGGTTTCACGCCTGCGCCGCGTACAGAATATGCTGGATAAAAATGAAGAATATTCCGAAAATCTGCGGATTTCCGCCTTGCGTGTTTTAGCCGAATTACAAAACGAAGAACCAACCGAACAAGCCTCTTTTGTTTTGCCGGAATTGCTGGTGACGAAAGCTCAGCCTGAAAATTATTTAATGTTGGTTTTCTCTTCCGATCGCGGTTTGTGCGGTTCTTTTAACGGCAACCTTACCAAAAAAGCGGCACAACGCATTCGACAGTTGCAAAAGAGCGGTAAAAACGTTCAAGTTATCTGTATCGGGAAGAAATCCTATCAGGGATTGAAAAAACAATTTGCTGACGACAACCTGAAAATCAATCTCGGCGATGTGTTGTTCAAAGACGCTTCGTATGCGGTAACGGCCGAAAAAATATCCGCCTACGTCTTAAATAAATTTAAGGAAGGCGATTTTGATGCATGCGAGGCCGTGTATGCTCATTTTGCCACCGTGCTGAGCCGAGATTTCGTCTGCGAACAGATTTGCCCGCTGGATCTCAATCCGGATCACTTATCAAAGGAACAGCTCAAAAAAATCAATCAGGCCAAAAACGCATTTTATGAATATTTACCGGATAAAACGACAATCTTAAACAACACCTTGCCGTTATTATTCAACAACAACATTTTCAAAATAATTATCAATTCGGCGGTTGCCGAACACAGCTCGCGCATGACGGCGATGGATAACGCAACCCGCAACGCAACCAAAATAATCGGCGATTTAACGTTGAAATACAACAGTTTACGCCAATCTGCAATTACCACCGAGCTCATCGAAATCATAGCCGGTGCCGAGGCTATATAACTTTATGGAGAAATTGATGACAACAAAAAAAGCAAAATCTACTGGCAACAACGGCCGCATCCATCAGGTTCTGGGCGCCGTTGTCGATGTTAAGTTTGAAGATGAGAAAGATTTGCCGGACATTCTGACGGCGTTGGAGTGCCAAAACAATAAACGACGTCTGGTTTTGGAAGTTGAGCAACATGTCGGCGATAATGTTGTACGCTGTATTGCTCTTGATTCAACCGATGGTCTGGTACGCGGGATGGAAGTCATCAACACGCACGAACCGATTAAAGTACCGGTCGGACCGGAATTGCTCGGACGCATTGTCAATGTGTTGGGCGAACCGATTGACGAGAGAGGCCCGATCAAAAGCAAAACTTTATTGCCGATTCATCGCGAGGCACCATCATTTACGGCTCAGTCCACCAATGACGAAATTTTGGTAACGGGCATTAAGGTCATTGACTTGTTGGAACCGTACAGCAAAGGCGGTAAAATCGGCTTATTCGGCGGTGCCGGTGTCGGAAAAACCGTGCTGATTATGGAATTGATTAACAACATTGCCAAAGGACACGGCGGCTATTCGGTGTTTACCGGCGTTGGCGAACGTACCCGCGAAGGCAATGATTTATATCGCGAAATGATTGAATCCGGCGTCATTGATTTGGACGGCGACAAATCAAAAACCGTGTTGGTTTACGGACAAATGAACGAACCGCCTGGCGCACGCGCCCGCGTGGCACTGACCGGTCTAACCGAAGCCGAATATTTCCGCGATAAAGAACATCAGGACGTGTTGCTGTTTATTGATAACATTTTCCGCTTCACGCAGGCCGGTTCCGAAGTATCGGCGTTGCTCGGACGAATTCCGTCGGCGGTCGGTTATCAACCGACCTTAGGCACGGACATGGGGGAAATGCAGGAACGCATTACCTCTACGCAAAACGGTTCCATTACCTCGGTTCAGGCCGTTTATGTGCCGGCCGATGACTTAACGGATCCGGCGCCGGCAACAACGTTTGCGCACTTGGACGCCACCACGGTTTTATCGCGTAAAATTTCCGAAATCGGCATTTATCCGGCCGTTGATCCGCTTGATTCGACCAGCCGTGCGCTCAGTCCGGACATTGCCGGTCAGGAACACTACGAAACGGCGCGCCGTGTACAGGAAATTTTGCAAAAATATAATTCGTTGCAAGACATTATCGCCATTTTGGGCATGGATGAATTATCGGAAGATGATCGTCTGATTGTTTCGCGCGCCCGCAAAATTCAGCGTTTCTTATCGCAGCCGTTCCATGTTGCCGAAGTCTTTACCGGCTTAAAAGGCGTTTATGTTCAGCTTGAAGACACCATCAGAGGCTTCAAAGAAATTTTGGACGGCAAGCATGATGATTTGCCGGAAGCCGCATTTTATATGGTCGGCACCATTGAAGACGCCGTGGCCAAAGCTAAAAAAATGAAGGATAACGGCTGATGGCTCAAGATATTATGTTGAAAATCTACACCCCGGAACGCACATTTTTTAATCGTGCGGTTCATCGTGTGGTGTTGCCGTACGGTCGGCTCAATCTGACGGCAATGATTGATCGGGCACCGCTTTCTCTGGCTTTGCCGACCGGCAGAATTGATATTTTGGATGCGGCAAACAATATTGAATCCTCTTACTTTGTTGACGGCGGTGTGGTTGACTTTGCCGAAAATGTTTGCAAAATATCGACCAGACACATTATCAAAACCACCGCCATTACATTGGCTCAGGCGCAAGAAAAGTTGCAAGAGGAGCCGCAAAACGCCGATTTCTATAAAATGATTATCACAGAAATAAGCGGCGCCGAGCCTTCGCCGGACGCCGCTGATTAAGTACCGAAAGCCGGTGCTTATTTACGGGCTTTTTCTTCATTTTTGAAGTATTCGATAACGCCTTGCAGTTTTCTCGGGTGAACCTTTTCGGAACCCATCAAAACTTGCGCGGCATCCAGATAAGTATCTTTCTTTTTGAAATGTTCAAGCAATTTTGCCTTGGCGGTTTCCGTCTTCATATCATTCCCGTGGAAGGCGACTTCGGCTGAAAGCAAACCCTTGCGAGCCAAACGCTTACGCAACATGGTTACATTATACATCATTGTAGAATCCACCCGCTTCGGATC
The DNA here is from genome assembly GCA_017960745.1 of Alphaproteobacteria bacterium. GTDB lineage: Bacteria > Pseudomonadota > Alphaproteobacteria > RF32 > CAG-239 > RUG410. The sequence continues at coordinate 3,755 of JAGCYN010000082.1, forward strand.
TTCCCAACCGTAAACCCGGTGCTGAACGGCGCGCAACAATTTCATAACGGTGCCGGTTTTCGTATCGGTACCGGCCAACTCATTAGCCACATTCGGATAAGAATAAACCAAAGAAATCGGCAACAACGGTTTTAATTTCTCAGGATATTTACCCAACTTGGAATCGAATCTGCCGCCGGCAGACACACGATACGGATGCGCCAAGCAGTTGCCGACGATAATATCCTGCGCAATACCGTCTAAGTCATCATAAGACAAATAACGCAACCGCGGATTCTGTTCCGTTTTGACAACCGGCATAATAAAGTTTGTCGGCGCCACTCTCTCATCCTTATTCGGATTCTTTTCCATTTTTTGGAAACCGAAAGCAAACTCTGAGGCGATTCGTTTCTGGTAGGCCGGATAACCGAACATAACGAAATTGACATCTCGGTTTTTATCAAAATATTTATTGCGAATTTCGGCCAACAGCGAGATATTTTCTTCTGTGGAAGTATCGGTTGGTTTGACCAGACATTCATTGATAATTTCATTCGGAACACCGACTTCGCGGCAATAACGCACATACATTTCAACTTCGCTGCCGGTATTGAAACGTAAGGATTCGTTGGCAAAACTGGTGTTACCCTGATTGTCATACAAACCGAGGAAAATCATCTTTTTCGGTTCACCGGTACGGCGAAAATCTTCAAACCACGACTCGATAGCTGCCTCGGCCGACCCCGGATGGCCGGAAAAAATCACAAACGCATCGGCATTATCCGGCAGTTTCATACTGTCGGCACAAACAATCTCACGGTCATAGCCGTCATAGCGAATAACTTCGCCGTCTTTCATCATCCCTTTTGCTTCGGCATCAAGCACAATTTTCTTTTCCGACTCGGTTAACGAAAAACGTAACACATCTTTATTCGCCGAAGGGTGATGTGCTTTAACCTCATCAGCCGCCGCACGCAAGTTAAAGTCCGGTTTATCCATCAACTTTGTAATATATTCAATATCCTTTATATATGCGTCATAATAGCGCTTATCTTTCCACCCTCTGGCGGCAAGTTCCTCGGCATAATCTTCATAACGCATTTTTTTTTGGGATAAATAATCTTCAACAATCTGTTCATAAACGGTCGGGCGATATTGCGGCATGTATTTTCTCCTTTAACGTTTCACGCACGCGGATTGTACCACAAAATTGCCGCCGCCACAACAAAAAAATTTTCGTCAAAAAAAACTAAAAAAATAACTTCCTTAAATAACTATATGATATTTAGTGTTATTTTCAATCCATACACATAATTTTAAAATACTATATATAGTTTATTTACTTTTTATTAACACTATATATAGTATAAAGTTGTTTAGCGCTGCTAATTAACCCATTAACCTTTAAGGAGAGAAACATGAACGTTATTAAATTTGAAGATATTGCTTTGACCGATGCCGAAAGACAACCTTGCGAAGTGTGGACACGCGTTATGGGATATCACCGTCCGGTTTCCGAATTTAACCGCGGTAAGAAATCCGAATATTATTCTCGCAAGTGTTTTGAAGAAGCAAAAGCTGTTTCTCACCTTGACGGAGAAGTAAAAGAAGATAGTTGCACTTGCGCTGCCGAATAATTCGGTTGTGGATTGCAAAAAAAGCCCTTGCCTTATGCTCGGGCTTTTTTTATTGTGGTTATAGAAACATTAATCTGCCGTTGCTGATATGCACGGTTTCTGACTAAGGAGAGAAATATGAAAAAATATCTTTTAGCCCTGGTTGCGGCATTATGCACATTTCACTTTCAATCGGCACAAGCTGCTGATCCGGAAAATACATTGGTGATGCAGCTCAAAGGTGGTCCGGTGATCATTGAAATGTATCCGGATAGTGCCCCGAATCACGTTAAACGCATTAAAGAATTGGTGCGCAAAGGTTTCTACGACGGCTTAAACTTCCATCGCGTTATTGACGGTTTTATGGCTCAAACCGGTGATCCGAAAGGTGACGGAACCGGCGGCAGCGGCCAAAAAATCAAGGCCGAATTTAATGATCGTCATCATGGCCGCGGTGCCGTTTCTATGGCGCGTGCGCAAGATCCGAACTCTGCCGACAGCCAATTCTTCATTTGCTTTGCCGATGCCGGCTATCTTGATCACCAATACACGGTTTGGGGACAAGTAACATCCGGTATGGAATACGTTGACCAAATTAAACGCGGTACCGGTTCCAACGGCGAAGTGACCGATCCGGATAAGATTATTTCTTTGAAAGTTTTGGCAGACGTTCAACAATAATTGCCGTTTAAAATGAGAAACAGCCCCTTGCAATTTTTGCGGGGCTGTTCTGTTTTAAACTTCAGGAACTCACTCAGATACGGCGCGGGATGATTTGACTGTTCTCCCTGCAAGCACGCTTGTAACTCTTGGTACTGTTCAGATACTGGTCACGCTCGCGCTGATAGGAAGTCTTGGCACGCTGTTTTTTACCTGTTCCCTGTTCTTTCTTGCTGTTCTTGATAGAACGCTTCTCTTTGTTGGCCATAAGCTCTTTAAATTAAATAGTTTAACAATTATTGATTAGAGGCAGTATAAAAACTGCTTTTTTAACTCGACAATTATAACTTAACGTGAGGGGCATAATACCACAACACATTTTTTTGTCAACTATATTTTGGAATTTTATTTTTGGCGATTCAGCGCCCGCCACTCAAACCATTTGGCAATTTTCAAAAAACGGAAATAAGCGTGCGTTACGGCCATCCAAAAGCCACATATTCCGTTTAGAAAATAGCCTTTTCTGAAATAATAGATCAAAAACTGTCTCGGCATCTCTGTATATAACCGCAAATGTGTATAATGCCGCCCCTGCGCTACTGCTGTTTTTACTAATTCATCAGTATGCATATTCAGTTTGAACCATGTTTGCGACAGCGAAATATACGAGTAGTGGAGTATGATATTCTGCAACTGTTCAACTTTTACACCTTCACCGACAACCACTCTGTCATTGGTTAAATCATCAGGCATATTGCTTTTTGTTTTGTCATAAAGGCGAAGATTGTTATATGTTTTGGCAAAGCGACGCGGTTTTTGATCTCCCGGCAGCATATCTTTTATCAAAACCTTATAGGCGTCAGCGGTCGGATTTTGCATTTTTTGCTTAATCTCTTCGATGAGTTCCGGAGATAAAACTTCATCGGCATCCAGCGAGAACACCCAATTGTTGTGGCACAGTTCTTGCGCATAGTGCTTTTGTGCCGATATGTTTTTCCACTCGTGATACAAAAATGTGGCGCCGTATTGTTCGGCAATCTCTTTTGTTTTGTCCGTGCTGCCGCTGTCAACCACAAAGATTTCGTCGGCAACTTGCGAAAGAGCCTCTAACGTTTTGCCCAAGCGCTGTTCTTCATTTAATGTGACAATATATGCTGAAATTTTTACCATAAACCCAAGATCCTCATAAAATATGCCACATCATAATGTGCTTTTGTTTGAATTGCAATAAAAAAAGTCCTCCGTAAACAAAAAGGAGGACTTTCTTGATGTTCATATCTAATTTAGAAGTCTTTCAATGCTTCGGAAATTTCGGCTGTTTTATCAATGTTAATCATGGCAATGGCGTTATAACCGCCGTCAACGTGCAACACTTCACCGGTAATCGCCGAACCTAAATCCGACAACAAAGCCAATGCCGTTCCGCCGACTTCATTTTGAGTAACATTGCGCTGCAACGGTGCATTCAATTCGTTCCAACGCAAAATTGCGCGGAAATCACCGATACCGGAAGCCGCTAAAGTTCTGATCGGACCGGATGAAATGGCGTTAACGCGAACGCCCTGCTTACCCATATCAACGGCGGCATAACGAACCGAGGCTTCCAAGGCCGCTTTTGCCACACCCATAATGTTATAGTTCGGCAACACGCGCTCGGCGCCTAAATATGTCAGCGTCAAAATCGAGCCGCCTTCGTTCATAATCGGCGAGGCGCAACGGCAAGCTTCCAAAAACGAATAGCAGGAAATATGCATCGTATTCAAGAAATTATCCAACGTTGTATCAATGGTGCGACCGCGCAACTGATCCTTATCCGAAAAAGCAATGGCATGAACCACAAAGTCAATTTTGCCCCACTTTTCGCCCAATTCTTTGAAACATCTTTCAACCGAAGCACTATCGGAAACATCACACTGAATCAGCAACGGATTATTAAGTTGTTCGACAAGAGGTCTTACTCTTTTTTCAAGCATTTCATTCTGATACGAAACAGCAATCTGCGCGCCATGTTCATTTAAAGCCTGCGCAATTCCCCACGCAATGGAGTGATCATTGGCAAGCCCCATAATTAAACCCTTTTTACCTGACATCAGTTGTTCTGCAGACATATTATTTTCCTTTACTGTTTAATTTTTCTGTTTACTTCATTATTTATTCATCTTTTTTGAAGTAAGTTACTAAGCAGATGATTAGTTACTTATGTGATACTTATCCAAAATTATTGCATTTGTAAATCTTTTTTTGAGAGTTTTGGTATGATTAAACGAAAAGCGCTTCAAAAATTAGGCAAAACCGTTCTGGTTTTTTGCAAATATCTGTGGTTGCGCACGCAAGACGCCATGATTTTACGCGGCGCCGCCTCATTAAGCTACACCACCCTATTGGCAATTGTACCTTTTATGACCGTTATTTTGGCTGTGTTCACCGCCTTTCCGCTGTTTGAAAACATTCGTCAGCAAATGCAGGATTTTCTCATTCATAATCTGATGCCGGACACCATCCAAAACATTCAGAGTTATCTGGTTGAATTTATCAATGCCGCCGCCCAAATGACATATGTCGGTGCCGCCGGTTTGCTGGTCACCACCGTGTTGATGCTCTCAACCATTGAGGACATGTTCAATTTTATTTTCCGTGTGCATAAAAAGCGTCGACTCAGCAAAAAAGCCTTCTCCTACTTTTTCATTATTATCGGTACGCCGCTGACTTTCTGGCTGGCTATCTCGGTTAAAGGTTATTTACTGACATTACAACACTTTACGCACGACGATTTATTCGGCATGGAAATGTTTTTGGGTTCTTTATTTTCAAACCTGATACCGTTTATGGTTCTGACGCTGTTTTATAAATTGATTCCATACAAAAAAATCCGTTGGCGGAACGCTTTTTACGGCGCCCTGACCGCCTTTTTAGCCATGTTTATTTTAAGAATAGGCTTCGGTTATTTCATTTTATGGAATGTTACCTATAAAGCCATTTACGGCGCTTTGGCCGCCGTGCCGCTGTTTTTGGTGTGGATGTACTTATGGTGGGCAGTGGTGCTTTCCGGTGCCATCATCACCGATTCACTGGAAGAATTCAAACGCATCAAAGCCAAGCTGCTGTCATCTGATTAAGGCAAGAAAAAATGCTTACGCAAATAGTTGCGAACAAAGGCCGCATATTTGGACTTAAATGATTCATCGGCGCAATAATTTTCCAACATCTCAAACAACGCTTCCACCAGATGAAGCTTGTTGCAATAATCCATGGCGCTTTGATAATTGATGTCCATAAACCAAGAAACATAACCGACAACATAATCGGCAACCGTTCCGTGGGCAAATCGCGGCGCAGTGGTTTCCACAAACGCCTTTTCTTGGACGCGCTCCGAAACATAGCCGTCTGTTTCCGGCACATAGTCTTCTTTAGATTTGCCAAAGAACAGATGGTACACTTTCGGTTCATGCACCAACATATTTAAATTGGCGATCTTATCGGCATCGCGAATTAAAAAACAAATCAGCTCAATCTCTCGGCGCAATTTTGCATCTTCAATATTGATATACTCATCATCCATATAAATCTGTTCAATCAAATGACCGTGCTGTTTAATCGGCAGCCATATCCGCACATCATGAAACATCGGTGTATTTTTCAACAGCGTTGCGCCGGATACGCCGTGATCGCACGCACCGTCCTGATTAAATTTATAGGCAATTTCGGTAAAACGGCATACATCGTGCAGCAAAACCGCCGTTCTGACCATTTCAATATATGACAAGCTTTTGTTTTTCAGCCAGTCAACATGCCGCACCAAATAATTGCCGGCACCGAAAACCTGCAGCGAATGGCGCCACTTTTCCTCGGCATAACCGCGATAATAAGGATCTTTTCCCACAATTTCCATACATTGGTCAAATTGCAGTTTCAGCAGTTGCATGGCTTCATCAAGCATATTATATCTCCTATACTCAAGATTATTTACCATAAATAAACCGACAACGTAACTTTTTTTTGCGTTATTAACATTTTTAAAAAAAGTGTTGCAATTAGAACAAAAATAGAACATTATACATTTCAGCGGATAAAATTATTCTCTGTTTGTATTTTCGCGAAAAATACCGGATAAAAGAATAAAGAACATTTAATAAGGATAATGATATGGAAAAAGATAAAGCACTTGAAGCAGCCTTAAGCCAAATTGAACGCGCTTTCGGCAAGGGCTCCATCATGCGTTTGGGGCAAAACACCAATATCGATATCGAAGCGGTTTCAACCGGCTCTCTCGGCATTGATATTGCGCTGGGTATCGGCGGTATGCCGAAGGGCCGTATTGTCGAAATTTACGGTCCGGAAAGTTCGGGTAAAACCACATTGGCCTTAAGCGTGATTGCTCAGGCACAGAAAAAGGGCGGCACCTGCGCTTTTATTGATGCGGAACATGCTTTGGATCCGTCTTATGCCAAAAAAATCGGTGTTAACGTTGAAGACTTGCTGATTTCGCAACCGGATTCCGGCGAACAGGCCTTGGAAATTGCCGACACGCTGGTGCGTTCCGGCGCCATTGATGTGATGGTTGTCGATTCGGTTGCCGCGTTGGTCCCGAAGGCGGAATTAGAAGGTGAAATGGCCGATTCGCACATGGTGTTGCAAGCGCGCGTGATGAGTCAGGCTTTGCGCAAGCTGACTTCGACCGTGGCACGTTCCAACACCTTAATCATTTTTATCAACCAAATCCGTATGAAAATCGGGGTGATGTTCGGCAATCCGGAAACCACCACCGGCGGAAACGCTTTAAAGTTTTATGCTTCGGTGCGTATTGATATTCGCCGCATCGGCGCCATCAAAGACAAAGATGATGTTATCGGTTCGCAAACGCGCGTGAAAATTGTGAAGAACAAAGTGGCGCCGCCGTTCAAAACCGTTGATTTCGATATTATGTACGGCGAAGGCATTTCCAAAACCGGTGAGCTGATTGACTTGGGTGTCAAATCCGGTTTGATTGATAAAGCCGGTGCCTGGTTCTCGTACAACGGCGAAAAAATCGGTCAAGGCCGCGAAAATGCCAAGATATTCCTCAAAGAACATCCGGAAATTGCCGATGAAATTGAGGCAAAAATTCGCGCCGATGCCGGTCATCTGACCACCGAAATGATTACCGACGATGAACCGCTTGAAAACGAGGATTAAGCAATAAATATTCTCCGGTAAATCGGAAATTCATTGAATTTTCATGATAACAAAAATAATCCCTGCAAGATATCTTGCAGGGATTTATTCTTTTCAGCGTTTCAAAGTTATTTCTGTGCTGTAGCCGGTGCAGCTTGCGCCGCTGCGTCAGCCGGAGCAGCCTGCGTCGTTGTCGCGGCGGCTTTGGCAGCCACTCTGTCAGCCACTTTATCGGCAACACTCTCGGCCAAAGTATCAATAACCGTGTTGCTGACTTGTTGGGCGGCATTATTGATAACTTCAAAATCCGTGGAGGTAATCTTATCTTCCAACACATCAAGCAACTTATCCAAATCCGACTCTGCCGGTTCGCCCTCACCTTCTGTTGCTTCGGCGGCCGGTTTCGGTTGTGCCAGTTGCTTAAACAGCTCTTCACCGGTCTTTTGCAACACATCCAAATTTTCCTGCAAAGCATTATCCGAACTCTCAGCATTTGCCGTCGCGTCCGTTGCCGCCGGCTCGGTCTGATTATTGGCATCGATATTGCTCGGCTGTTCCTGAGCCGCTTCCGGCGCTTTATTTTCAGCCGGTTTATTTTCCGATGCTTTCGGTTCTTCTTTCTTCGCCGCCTCGGTCTTCTCCTCTTCCGCCTTACGCGCTGTCAGACTGGCTGTTTTTTCTTTAATGCCGTCGATCCAGCTTTGCGGAATCATACTCTTAACCGGTTCAACATACTGCGCCGCCACGTTAAATATTTTCGATTCGGCAAACATACCGCTCTTTGAGCTGTCCGGCAACAATGTGGACATCATCAACGCCACCAACACCACAATCAACGCACCGCGCGCCGCCCCGAACACAAAACCAAACAGGCGGTCTAAGGCGCTTAATTTACTCTGACGGATAATCGCGGCAATCTTGTCTTCAATCAAAATCCATATAATGCAGAAGACAATTAAAACGGCCATACCCGAAACCAAATTGGAAAGCAAATCCGAGGCAATATATTGCTTGGTAATCGGATTAACGATCGGCGTTAAATAAAAGGTTGAAACGGCAGCCAGCACCCAGCCGCAAATCGAAAGGATTTCCTTGGTCATACCGCGCGCGATACCGACCAATGCCGAAATACCGATAATAATCAAAAAAACAACATCCAAATTGTTCAGCTGTTCCATCTTAATACTCCCGTTTCTAATTAAACCAACCGATTAAACGATGAACATGTCCTATTTCATAACACGTTAAACCATAATTTTTCAAGCCTTTTTCTTTTTCTTGTTTATCTTTACCGAACACCGGCGGAATAATTGCACTGGCAAAACCGAGCTTTTGCGCCTCTTTCAGCCGCAAATTGGTTTGCATGACGGCGCGTATTTCGCCGGACAGTCCGATTTCGCCGAACACCACCATATCAGCCGGCAACGGCTTATTGGTAAACGAAGAAATCACCGCCATCGCCACGGCCAAATCCGCCGCCGGCTCAGAAATCTTTAAGCCGCCGGCCACATTCAGATAAACATCATGCGCGCTGAAGTTGATATTGCAACGCGACTCCAACACCGCCAAAATCATCGACAACCGATTAGAATCCCACCCGACCACGGCGCGTTTCGGCGTTGAATAGCCGCTCGGGCTGACCAAAGCCTGAATTTCAACCAATAAAGGTCTGGAACCTTCAATACCGGCAAACACACACGAACCGGAAACATTACCGTGTCTTTCCGCCAAAAACAGCGCTGACGGATTGGATACTTCCACCAACCCTTTGTCCTGCATCTCAAACACGCCGATTTCATCGGTGGCACCGTAACGATTTTTAACCGCCCGCAAAATTCTGAAATGATGACCGCGTTCGCCCTCAAAATACAGCACCGTATCAACCATGTGTTCCAAAACGCGCGGACCGGCAATTTCGCCCTGCTTGGTCACATGACCAACTAAAAAGAGCACAAATCCTTTGCGCTTGGCCAGTTTAATCAGCTCATAAGCACATGCCCGCACTTGTCCGACACTGCCCGGTGTCGATTCCACATCGTCCATATACATGGTTTGAATGGAATCAATAATCACCACCTTGGCATCAGATTTTTCCAACGTGGCGATAATATTGCGGATATTGGTGGCGCTGGCCAATTTTACCGGCGCTTCCGACAACCCCAAGCGGCGCGCCCGAATGCGTACCTGATCAATAGCCTCTTCGCCGGAAATATAATAACACTCATACTTTTCGCTGGCCGCAGCCAAACCGGCGCAAACCTGTAAGAACAAGGTAGATTTGCCTATCCCCGGATCTCCGCCCACCAAAATAACCGAACCCTGAACCAATCCGCCGCC
>JAGCYN010000083.1 GCA_017960745.1 Alphaproteobacteria bacterium
CGGACGAATTAACGCTTAATCAGGCGCTGATTGCCTTAAACCGTAAAAAGTTTGACATTTTGACCGGGGAAAGCGGCAGCGTGCTGTTTGAAGACATTCCGGACGGTAAAATACAAATTTTGCGCGATGATTTGCTGATTATGGCTAAAAATTACGACGCCGTTTTGTGTGATGTGCCGCCCTCGGAGCGAATTATTCAACATTTGCTGCCGACAAACATAAATTTATTGCTGGTTTGCACCAATGATCCGTCCAATTTGGTATCAACATATAACTTTTTGAAAGATATTGTGCAAATCGGTCGATATAAAAGTTTGCAAATAGTAGTAAATTATGCTAATTCTTATGAAGACGGAATGCAAACGTATAATACGCTGCGCCGCGCCTGTGAACAATTTATGACATATACGCCGCAATTGCTGGGCGTTGTCAGACGCGACACCAGAGTGCGCGATGCCATTCGCAATCACGCCTTGATGTTAAATCGGTATCCGAATTCGGAAGCGGCGGAAGACGTTTTGCATATTGCCAAACAATTGTTGGAAACGGAACACAAAAATGAACAATCAATATGATGCTCTCGGATATTATGATGTATTGGACGTTGCCACCGACGCCGATATTTCACTGATTAAGAGAAAATATTACGAAAAAGCCAAAACTTTGCATCCGGATCATAATGCGGCAGCCCAAGCAGTCGATATCTTTCAAAAATTGTCGGTTGCTTATGAAATTTTAAGCAATCCGTTGAAACGCGCGGAATATGATTTGCTTTCGATTGTTTATACGGCGGCGGATTTTCCGCAAATCGGTTCGTTGAAAATATATAAAAATCAGGCCGATAAAGACGACAAGGCCTTGCGGGTGTTAAAACAACATACAGTCAATGCTTCGTTTAAAGAAACAAAAGTGAAAGCAAGCAAAGACATTTGTAACATTCGCGAAGCCGGCAATATGGTTTTGAGTACATCCATTCACAACTGGCTGTGCGGCTGGTGGGGCAAGGGCGCTTTGCGTCAAAATTTGGAGGCTATTCGCTATAATCTGCAGTCAACTTCCGTGCATGATGCGGATAATTTAAGATTGTTGATTCATAATGCGGTGGCCTACATTCAGGAAAATAATAAAGAAATGGCCTGGATTTATGCGCAGCAGGTCAAAAGTTTGTGGGGATATAATCCGCATATTTCAGCATTAACGGAGCAATTTATTGCGTTGTTGGATTATACACCGTCGCGTCAGGTGGTGATTCCGTATTGGAACGCCGCTGAGCTGAAACGGCGACAGCTTTTGTTTCCGATATTTTTGGGAATGTTTTTGTTGGCGCTGATTTGTGCTTATTTATATCGCAGCGGGGTTATCGGGATCAAGCAGGAAGAGTCATATTACTACACGGGAACGGCAGCCGATACGCTGGAAAGCAAGGTGATTAAAACCGGCAGCGATTCATCAAGCCGTGAATATTTGGTTCACTTTACCGAAGATGCTGAAATTCGCTACGGACCGGACGAGCGCTATGGCGTGATGCATACCGCCAAACAAAATCAAACCGTGCGTATTACCGGCTATATGCCGAACCGCAAGTGGTATCAGGTGGTTATTGACAGCGGCGAACGCGGCTATGTCCATAAGGATAAACTGCAAAAAGGAATGGGCGCACAAGTGCCGCCGAACAGTCAAGTTTACAGATGATGAGAGGAAAGTATGGGCTTAAAGTTTGAAATTATCAAAAAAAACGGCAAAAGCCGATTGGGTAGACTCATAACCAAGCACGGTGTGGTGAATACGCCGGCTTTTATGCCGGTCGGTACTTGCGCAACGGTCAAAGCAATGATGCCGGAGAGTGTGGCCGCAACCGGTGCGGAAATTTTGTTGGGCAACACATATCATCTGATGTTGCGACCGGGAGCCGATTTAGTTGAAAAAATGGGCGGTTTGCATAAGTTTATGAATTGGGATAAGCCGATTTTGACCGATTCCGGCGGTTTTCAGGTTATGAGTTTGAGCGGATTGCGCAAAATGACGGAAGATGGCGTCACGTTTCGCTCACACGTTGACGGCAAAAAGTTTTTCTTAAGTCCGGAAGTTTCCATCGGTATTCAGCATAAGCTCGATTCAAATATTACCATGTGCATGGATGAATGTACGCCGTATCCGTCCGATTATGAAACCTGTGCCAAGTCGATGCGCATGTCCATGCGGTGGGCCAAGCGTAGTAAGGATGCGTTTATTGACCGCGACGGTTACGGTATTTTCGGTATTCAGCAGGGCAATATTTATCAGGATTTGCGTGCGGAATCTGCCGAAGCCCTGAAAAAAATCGGATTCGACGGTTATGCCATCGGCGGTTTGGCCATCGGTGAAGGCCAGGAAAAAATGTTTGAAGTGTTGGACTATGCACCGGAGATGTTACCGGCCGATAAACCACGCTATTTGATGGGTGTCGGTCGTCCGGATGATATTGTCGGCGCGGTATTGCGCGGGGTTGATATGTTCGATTGCGTGATGCCGACGCGTTCGGGACGCACGGCGCAGGCGTTTACCAAATACGGTCCTATCAATGTTCGCAACGCACGTCATCGCGAAGATCCGCGACCGTTGGAAGAAGGGTGTGATTGTCCGCTCTGCACGCATTACAGCCGTGCTTATCTTCATCACTTGCATAAATGTAACGAGGTTTTGGGAATTATGCTCTTAACCTGGCATAATATTCGGTATTATGAACGCTTGATGCAAGGCTTGCGCAACGCGATTGCGACCGATACGTTGGATGAATTCACAGCGCAGTTTTATCGTGATCAGGCCAATGGCGATATTGAGGAGATCGCTGATGGAAAATGAGCAAATATTAAATCAAGAAGATGAAATCATCGAACGCTTTAAAAAGGAAAACAAAAAAGAGGGTATCCGCGTTTTTGTGGCGGGCGGTTCGCGTTCCGGTCGCGATAGCATATACATAGAAGAAGCCTATAATTTGGGCAAGAAAATCATCAAGATGGAATTTAAACTCGATTTCGGTCTTTCCAATAAAGGAATCATGGGGGCGGTTGCGCGCGGCGTGCTTGACGGTTGGAATAAGTTACAAAGCAAAATTGGCGATATGCCGATTCAGGGTATTACGACCGAAAAATATTTTTCCTTATATCCTAACGATGACGAACTGATTAACAAAATGGATATTGTGGTGGCCTCTTCTTTGGAAGAACGTAAGCGTCGTCTTTTGAACTCGGATTTTGTGGTTTTTGCACCCGGCGGTGTCGGCACATTGGACGAACTGGCCTATGATTGCGTCGCCATGCAGGATGAGATGTTGCCGATGAAGCCGTTTATCATTTATAACATCAACGGTTTCTTTCACCACCTTTTGGAATTTCTGAAGCATATAGCTCAAGAAGGATTTGCCGAACCGGTGCCGTTTATTGTGGTGGATGATGCCGATGAGTTGGAAGTGGCTTTCCGACTGTTAAAACATCGTTATATTAAATGTGCCGACGGCAAAGAGGCGTATGCCAACGCGCGTCAGTTGGTTTATGAACTGCCTTATTTTATCAAGATGAAAAACAACTATGATATGAATGTCGATAATGTATTGCTGCACATGAGCCGACTGAGTGAACAGGGTGATGAGTTTGATCGCAAATTTTTGCAAGA
>JAGCYN010000013.1 GCA_017960745.1 Alphaproteobacteria bacterium
AGGGAAGAGTGCTGTAAATCGTAGGCATCAACAGTGTTTTGTAACAACATGGCGACCGTCATCGGACCGACACCGCCCGGAACCGGCGTGATGGCCGCGGCCTTGTTTTGAACGCTTTCAAAATCAATATCGCCGCAAATTTTACCGTCAATCCGATGAATGCCGACATCAATTAAAACGGCATCTTCTTTAATCCAGCTTGCCGTTACCAATTGTGCGACACCGCAGGCGGCAACCAAAATATCGGCTTTGCGCGTCAGTTCTTGAATATTACGCGTGTGAATATGCGTTACGGTTACCGTGCATTCCTGATTGAGCAACAGCGCGGCGAGCGGTCGACCGACAATCAGCGAAGCGCCGATTAACACCACGTTTTTACCGCTGAGCTGCGGGCATACATTTTGTAAAAGCAGCATGATGCCGAGCGGGGTGGCGGCCGTAAAATACGGTGTTTCGTTGTTTTGCAACAAACCGGTGTTATACGGATGAAAACCGTCCACGTCTTTGAACGGTGAGATGGTGTTGATAATCTGACGTGTGTTCAAATGAGCCGGCAACGGTAATTGCACGATAATGCCGTTGACATTCGGGTTATCGTTAAGTTGAGAAATCAGTTTTAAAATTGTCGGTTCATCGGTTGTTTCCGGCAAATGATAAAGTTCGGTTTGCAAACCGATGGCCGCGGCGGCCTTTTGTTTGTTGCGCACATAAATTCGGCTGGCTTCATCGTCACCGACAAGAACAATGGCCAACAGCGGTGCTGTCGGCAAACCGAGAATTCGTTGCTTTAACTGGGTTTTTATTTCTTCGGCAATTTTTTTGCCGTCAATAATTTGTGCCGTCATTTGTTAGGCTCCCTTAATAAATCGGCTAAAACCGAATCTGTTTCCGATAAAGGCGGAATCTCCAGATAAACTTTCTTAAAGTGGTCCGTTTCACCGCTGATAATCGTCAAATTGCGTTTCGGTTGCTTCAAGCGTTTTGCCAATTGCCGCAATAACTCTTCGTTGGCTTTTCCTTTTTCGGGAACGGCATTCACCGATATTTTAATATATTCATCACCATCGGCATTGCAAACACATCCCTTCACCGCATACGAAGCTGCATTCGGTGTCAGTTTGATGCGAAGAATATATCCGTTTTTGTAAGGTTCAAAAAAGGGCATCTTACATATAGGTGTTAATCCAGCTGCTTAAGTGCGAAATGAAAGAGCTGACAAAGATGATGGCAAGCAACAAAACATACGGTGCCACATCATAACCGGAAACCGGCGGTACCTTTTTGCGAATCGCGGCATATACAGGCTCGGTCAGTTTATGGAGTATTTCCATAAATTTTTCAGCGTATTTGTTATGAACGGTCATGAGTTTGTAGTGCAACATCCAATACAGGATGATATCAACAACCACAACCTTGAAATATAAACTGACAACGAGGTTTAAAATATCTAAAATAGGCATCAAGAACAGGCCAACAATTCCCATAAAACTTCTCCTTAATTATCATTATTATCGTTCTTAGCGAACGAACCGTTAGTTCCTTCTAGCATATAAAATCTGTTTTTGTCAAACCCTCTTTTATCATTTGCACCGCGTAATTGCGATATTTTATCAAATATATTGGTGGAAGAGGTTGTTGCCGGTGCTTCGCGTTCGGCGGTCGCCGGTGTCTGAGCGCTTTCGTCTTCAAGCTCGATACGCAGCTGCAAAAGCATCATTCGTTTAATCCAGTTTGCATAATTAAAAGCGTCGGTTAAGTCTTCATCTTCATCATGATCAATCCCGAGGCCGGCACGTTCCTGCGTGCTTAAATTATATTTATAGCCTAAAGTTTGCAAAGATTTGAGCATTCGATATATCGGCTTGGCTCGTTCAAATTCATCACGCGAGGTATCAATGTTTTTTTCATCGCGGGTGAAGTTGTTTACCAAATCGCTGATTTCACGAAAACGAATAATATTGAGTTTCAGCTCGCCGAAGACGCGGGCATCGTTTTCTGCGGCCGCTTTCAGCAGCGATAAGGCGGAAAACAAAATAAATTCATAGCGCGCCGTATCTTCCAAGAAAGAGGTGCGTTCGGCAAAATCATCGTCGGAAATATAACCGTCATTCATGTGTTTGATAACATTGGCGGCGTTTTCGATAAATTCGATGTAGGTTGCTTCCTTGGTTTGCTCGGTCATGCAACTTTGAATCAGGTCATAGCCCAGCATCTGAAAGATTTCTTTTTGCGAGTATGAAAAATCATTAAACTCAACTGTGTAGTCAGACGGCGCCAAAATGGTTTCACGCAAAATGGTATGCGCGTCCTCGCCGGAAATTGCCGGAAAGCAATTATTGACGGCATTATACAGAGTATAAAAGTATTTACAATTTCCGTATCTGCTCATTCTTCTACCTCAAAAATGATTTTTGCCTGTTCCCGTAAAACAATGTTATCAATAACCCAATTGCTGATTTGCTCGATTTTTTCAATTTCAATGCCCATTGCCAGACCAACTTCGCCGATCAGCATAACTTCGGCATCGGACAACACATTATCAACGTGTGCCAAATTGCACATTTCATATATCAATTCCAGCGCCAGAGGGCGGTTGTTGATAATTTTGACGCCGTCAACAACTTCTTCTTTATTGGCAAAATCAGTTAAAAGCTGCATATCATCCAGCCCCTGTTTTTTGGCCATTTCTTCAATAAAAGCAATTTCTTCATCGGCGGTCTTTCCGTCAATACCGGATAAACATATCAGTGTTTGAAAAAAAGCATATTTTTGTTTCAGCGATGCCTGATCTAGATATGACGGAATAATGTCTGTGCGTTCGGACATGAAAATTCTCCTTGCAAAACTCTTACCGATTTTAGCCAATATCTTATAATTTTTCAATATAAAAAAATGTTGAAAATTTAGATTGTTTGGCGTAGATATAAGACATTGTTAATTTTGCAAAATTATGGAAACGTGTGTGTCAGAGAAATATTTTATAAAAACATTCGGTTGTCAGATGAATGTCTATGATTCTTCAAGAATCGCCGATATGCTGGAAAATGAGGGTTATACGGCAACATCCAAACAATCTGATGCCGATATTGTGATTTTTAACACTTGTCATATTCGTGAAAAGGCCGCCGAAAAATTGTTTTCGGATTTGGGCAGAGCGCAGCTGATTGCGCAAGAACGGCAAGAAAACGAGGGAAAAACAACCATTATCGGTGTGGTCGGTTGTGTGGTACAGGCCGAAGATACGCAGATTATGAAACGGGCGCCGTTTGTGGACTTTGCCGTCGGACCGTTGGTTTATCATAAAATTCCGAAGCTTTTACGCGATATTCGTGCTCATCGCCGTCAGGAAGGCGTGGTTGATACCGATTTTCCGGCCATAAGTAAGTTTGACTTTCTGCCGGAAAATAAGGCGCAGGGGGCTTGTTCATATTTGGCGGTGCAGGAAGGTTGCAATAATTTTTGCACTTATTGCGTGGTG
Organism: Alphaproteobacteria bacterium; assembly: GCA_017960745.1. GTDB lineage: Bacteria > Pseudomonadota > Alphaproteobacteria > RF32 > CAG-239 > RUG410. Next base: position 3,479 of record JAGCYN010000013.1, read on the forward strand.
CCTTATACGCGCGGGGCGGAATATTCCCGTCCGGTTGCCGAGGTGTTGAAAGAGGCGCGGCGTTTGATTGCCACCGGCACTTTGGAAATCAATCTGTTGGGGCAAAACGTCAACTCATATCACGGGGAAGATGAAAACGGGCAAGAGCGCGGTTTGGCCTATTTATTGCATAAAATTGCCGAATTGGACGGCTTGAAACGTATTCGCTACACCACCTCATATCCGGCGGATATGAACGATGAACTGATTAATTGTCATCGCGATATTCCGATTTTAATGCCTTATTTGCATTTACCGGTGCAATCCGGATCCGATAAGATTTTGAAGGCGATGAATCGACGTCATACGTCGGGTGATTATCTGCGGGTGGTGGAAAAATTATATCGGGCGAACCCGGACTTAAAAATGTCTTCGGATTTTATTGTCGGTTTTCCGGATGAAACCGAAGCTGATTTTGAAGCGACGCTGAGTATTGTGAAACAGGTACAATACATTCAGGCTTTTTCATTTAAATACAGCCGCCGTCCGGGAACACCGGCCGCGGTGATGGAAAATCAGGTGGAAGAAAAAGTTAAAAAAGAGCGGTTGGAAATTTTGCAAAACCTGCTGTTTTCATATCAGGAAAAGTTCAATCAGGCATGCGTCGGCAAAGTAATGCCGGTACTGTTGGAACAAAAGGGGCGGCACAAAGGACAACTTATCGGTCGAACACCGTATATGCAGAACTTGCATATCGAAACGGATGGTGCTAACATCAATAAAATTATCAATGCCAAAGTTATATCGGCAACAACAAATTCTTTAAGCGGAAAGGAGCTTTAATATGGCAGAAGTTTGTTTTGAGTTATTTAACAATCAATTGGTACAGCAGTTGGTCGGTGAGGCAGACGCTAATTTGCGATTGATTGAGAAAATGTTGAATGTCGAGATTTTGAGTTTTGGTAATCAGATTACAATTAAAGGGGCAGCCGGTGATGTTGAAAATGCCAAAACAGCCATCGAAATATTGTATAACAAAACCAGTAAAGGAATCGCCGTCGGCGAACAGGAAGTTAAAGCAGCGGTTCGAATGAGCGGTAGCAGTCAGACATCGGCAGAAGAAAAGCAAAATATGAATGACATTGTTTTGAAAACCAAAAAACGCTATATCTATCCGCGGTCGGCCACGCAAGCCCAATATATTCAGGAAATGATGAAGAACGAACTGGTGTTCGGCCTTGGTCCGGCGGGTACCGGTAAAACATATTTGGCGGTTGCTTTGGCGGTGGCAATGATGTTGGAAGGCACCATTGATAAAATCATCCTTTCGCGTCCGGCGGTGGAGGCCGGTGAAAATCTGGGTTTTTTGCCGGGTGATTTGAAAGAAAAAGTCGATCCGTATTTGCGTCCGTTGTATGACGCCTTATACGAAATGTTGCCGGCGGAAATGGTGGATAAAAAACTGGCGTTGGGCGAAATAGAAATTGCGCCGCTGGCGTTTATGCGCGGCCGTACGTTAGCCAATTCTTTCATTATTTTGGATGAAGCGCAAAATACCACACCGATGCAGATGAAAATGTTTTTAACCCGTTTGGGTGAAAATTCGCGGATGGTGGTAAACGGCGATTTGAGCCAGGTGGATTTGCCGCACGGCGTGATTTCAGGCTTGCGTGATGCGTTGGATACTTTGAAAAAAGTGGACAGCATTTCTTCGGTAACGTTTACGGCCAGCGATGTGGTACGGCACGGATTGGTGGCTAAAATCGTTCAGGCTTATGAACAAAAAGGTAAAAAGCAACAGACCGAAGCGACAAAGTCATGAATATTGCTTTAGATCTTGAAATTGAAGACAAACGGTGGCAACAGGTGTTGCCGGATATTGAGAATGCGGCACAACGCGTGCAGAAAGCCGTTTTTGAATATTTGTCGCAAAACGAAGATTTGCCGTTTTTGACGGCCGATAAACCGGTTTCGGTTAATCTGTGCCTGAGTGATGATGCTCATGTGCGTCAGCTTAATCGTGATTTTCGGCAAATGGATAAGCCGACCAATGTGTTGTCTTTTGCCAACATTGATTTTGACTCTTTTGAAGGAACGGCTGATTTATTCGGTGAGATTGCACTCGGCGATATTATTATTGCTTATGAAACCATGCAAAAAGAAGCTGATGAAATGCAAATTTCGCTCTATGACCATTTCTGCCATCTGTTCACACACGGGCTTCTGCACCTTTCCGGATACGATCATATTGAAGCGGAAGATGCCGCCTATATGGAAAATCTGGAAAAGAATATTTTGCAGACATTGGGTATTGCGAATCCGTATGCCGATGAAGAATAGCGAGGAACGTTTTGAAAAAAATCAAAGACATATGCTTGGCAATATTGGATAAAATGGCCGTTCGGCGTAAAGTGTCCGCGCTTATTCTCGGCGCAATGTTGGCGTCAGCGTTGCCGCCGTTTTTTCAATTTTGGGCAATGTTTGCGGCTTTTTCCGGCGCGTTGTTTTTATGTGCGCATGCCGACGGTAAAAAGAATTTGTCCGCCATCGGCTATTGGTTCGGATTTGCTTATTTTGCCTGCGGTTTTTATTGGATCGGCAATGCGCTTTTGGTTGATGTAGCCAGAACCGGTTGGCTTTATGTGCCGGTGTTGCTGCTGAACGGCGCCTTTTTTGCCGTGTTTACCATTCTTCCTTTTTTGGTTACCGCGTACGGTAAAAATATTGTGACCAAGATTTTATTTTTTGCCTTGGCATGGTTTTTGATTACCGAATATACGCGCGAATATATTTTAACCGGGTTCCCGTGGAATCCGGTCAGCTCGATGTTGGCTTTTCGACCGAAGATGTTGCAAACATTAGTATGGTGGGGCACCAACGGTTTATCGCTGGTGGCGGTGCTGATGGCGGCATGGCCGGCGGTGTGGTTGGTTAAACCGAATCGTAAAACGTTTGCGGCGGCGTTACTTTCGCTGGTTGCCGTATCGGGCTTATGGGAATACGGCGAGCAGGTTTTTGCCAATCGTCCGCAGATACCGGACGGTAACTCGCTGGTGGTGCGTTTGGTGCAGCCGAATATTGCGCAATCATTGAAGTGGAGCAAAGACGCGGCCGAAGCCAATTTGCAGAAATATGTTGATTTAAGCAAAGGCAACGACAGCCAATATGTCGATTTTACGGTATGGGGTGAAACGGCTTTTCCGTTTGATTTGCAATATGATGAAGCGCATCGCAAAAAAATCATTAAAGCGATTCCGAATCGCGGCTATTTGATAACGGGATTTTTGCGTTTTGAGCCGACCGAAAACGGTTATATTCATTATAATTCTTTCGGTGTGATTAATCGCAAAGGCGATGTTTTGGCAACTTATGATAAAAGCCATTTGGTGCCGTTCGGAGAGTATATTCCGTTTCGGCGCTATTTGCCGCAATGGGTGAAGCCGATTGCCAATGTGGTGGCGGAATTCGGGCGCGGCATACAATACCAGACCATTAAGCTGAACGAGTATCCGGAGTTTGCGCCGCTGATATGCTATGAAGTTATCTTTTCCGGCGAAATTATGCGTCGTGAAAATAAACCGAAATGGGTTGTGATTTTAACCAACGACGGTTGGTACGGCGTCAGCGCCGGTCCGTATCAGCATTTGATTGCCGCTAAAATGCGGGCAATAGAAGAGGGAGTGTCGGTGGTTCGCTGCGCCAATACCGGTATCAGTGCCGTGTTGACGCCTTACGGTACGGTCAGAAAACATTTGGCGTTGAACAGCGATGGGGCAATTGATGTTTTGGTTAAGCCGGATGAAGCCAGAACAACTTTGTTCGGACAATACGGCAATAAGATTGCTTTGGCAATGGCCGGGATACTGTTGATTTTGTCTTTGCTGTTGAACGCTGTTGCGGGAAAATTTCATAAAAGATAAAAAACGGGCGAATAAAAAAGACAGCAGTCTAAGGACTGCTGTCTTGAATTTGAGTGTGTCAAATCAGCGGATGTACAAGCTGACATGGTTTTCCAAGTCCTGACCGAAACCCAAATAAATCGCGTTAACACGATTATAAAGGGTGGCGGTGGTTGCACTCTGCTTATTGACTTTGGTTTCAACCTCAACGATGCGAATGCTCTCGTAGCCGAATTTGACTTCAATGTAGGCGTCCTTATAAACGGCACGCTGGTGCATCAAGTCATAAGAGCTGTTGAACGTATCCATATCCAAGCCGTTGCTGAACGGGGCACCGTAGTTATCCGTACGCTCGTAAACGGTCCAGTTGCCTTCGGTTCTGACGTAACTTTCCGTTCCTTCGCTGACACCGTTTGAACCGGCGCGCGTATAGTCCAGATCGTAAGTCGGCTGAGAGAAGCTCTTTCCTTTGAATCGGTGATCCAAAATAATTGAAACTTCCACCTCATTGGTGCGTCCCGTTGCCGGATAGGTAAACACTTCGGTAAAGCGAATCCTTTCGGTGAGTGAATCGATCGGTGTGCGGTTGCGGCCTTTGCAGGTTACAACAACATCTTCATCTTCCTGAGGCGGTTTCTGTTCTTTCAGAACCGTACGGGTGGCATAGGCGTAAACCGGTACTTTGAAAGTTTTGGGATGATCAACATACTTTTCCTGCAATTCCAAAGTTGTTTTATATACCGTGTTATAAACCGTTGCCGTTTCCGTTGAAGACATCATTTGATGTGTTGTTCCCTCATAAACAGCCTGTATCAGTGCCAAAGAACCGAAACCGTATTCGGTGTTACCGACTTTAACCTTTTTATTGGTAATTTTTATCGGGTACCAAATTTTTTGGCCGTCTTTCAGCGCTACATATACGGTGTCGAGTTCCGAACCGTCAGCCGAAGTTGCACGATGAAGATAAGAGTTGATCACCGGTGCACTCAAGAGTTCTGCACTTACCGTATCCTTTTCCCATAACAGGACGGATTCCGCAGTAAGCTGGGGATAGAAGGTGTCATCATACATGACTGTGCGTTCGGTGCCTGCCAGGCGCCAAATCTTCATGTTTGAAGTCATCTTGTCTGTCACACGTTTTCGCGCGGTCGAATCCCAACGGTGGGATAAATCCGCGTAGCGTTCGTAGCCTTTCTCAACCACAACGGTATCTAATGAGAATGTTTCCATCTCATAGACATCATCGCAGGAGAAAAACGCCGACACGGTCAAAAGCATACACATGACCGTGAGCAAGAGTTTTGCTGCTGTTTTCATAAGCGATATTATTAAAATGATTAAAAAATCGAGTGAATACCCAAAATTAAAACAGCTCGTCGAAGTTGGGCGTTTAATAATAGGTAAATAGTAAAAGTGTAGGACTATGCTAACACAGTTTTTTTGAAGATGCAAGTACAAGTTTGACAAAAAAACACCGGAAAGATTCCGGTGTTTTCTGTTTGTGTTTTTATAAGCCTTAGTGCCAACCGCTTCTTAATTTCTGTTTGGTGGTGCTGTTGTAATCACTCAGCTCGTTGCGCTGTTCAGGCGAAATAGCCTTTTGCGGTTCGGTATTTTGGATATTATTGACCGGAAATACCTTAACGCCGTTAAAGCTGGTGGCTTCTTTGGCCATTTGTTCTTCTTTAACAGCCTTGGCCTTAGCTTGATCATATTGCTGTGCCGGGTGGTTGTAACGAATAAATGAGTCAACATTCGGAACATCTTCAGGCACAAAAGTTTCAGTGCTGGAAGGTGATTCCGGTTCGGCCTTATAGGTTGGAGCGCTGAACGGGCGCGGTTCTTCAGGCTTCTTCGGCAAAGCGAAATCTTTTGAGTCAATTGAAATATCGTTCGGCAGACGCAAAATCATATAGCCGGAGCCGCCGCCGTGAGCCGGACCGGATAAACCGATCGAGTAGAAACCGCCGATGTAACCGTAGTCCAAATCAATATAATCAACGGCAAACATGGTTTGTACGGTGGTGGTGCCGATGGTGGTCATTTTGCAGGTATAGCCGTTATCCTGAATAATCACGTTGTTAACGTTTTTGGCATAAAGCAACGTTTTGCTCGGGCGGCAAACCGGAATTTGACCGTTATATGAAATACCCCAGTTCAAAATTAAATTCATCGCTGCGGTGTTTTCCTGACTGATGGATACATCGGTGATTTTAACGTCATCAATATACATATAAGCCGGCGTTGCGCCCACGGTAACCGGTAGCGAAACAAATTCTTCGGTGCAGGCGTGCGTGTTGGCATCAGCTTGGCAAACCAAGGCTTTTTGGCGCGCATTGCTGTCAAACATATGCAACAGAGAGTTATAAATGTATTCCTTTGACATTGAGAGTTTGGCCGGTGCACACTGTTTGGCGCGGCAAACCACAATGGAACTCGGCATTTTGAAAGATTGACGCATATAATCAATCTGGTCCGGAACCGGATAATCGTAAGTGTTCCATAACTGCCCGCAGCCGCCGAGAACTGCACATAGCAAAGGAATATAGCTTATTTTCTTTAACATCGCGACACCTTATAATAAACTCGTTAGTATATACTTCTTTACGACAAGATAACAGCATTATATGAATGAAAAGTAAACAATTTATGATTGAAATGAAAAAAAATGCATTTTAAGATGTTTTTATGAGGCGAGGGATAAAAATAATTCTGAGTTGCGGGCTGATATTGGCGGCGTCGGAGGCGACAGCGGCCATTCAGGTTGTGGACGGCGATTCTTTGGCAGACGGCGATATGCGTATTCGTCTGGAAGGGATTGATGCACCTGAATTTACGCAAATGTGCGAAGATGAAAACAAACAGGAATATGCCTGCGGGCAGGCGGCTTCTGACCATTTGCGGCAACTGATTGAAGGCATTGAGCCGGATTGTCGTTGCGAAAATAAAGATAAGTACAATCGCTTACTATGCGAGTGTTTTATCGGCGAAATGTCGCTTAATCGGCAGATGGTTGCCGACGGTTGGGCCATGCAATATCGCAGTGAGCGCTTTAACGCCGAAGAAGAACGCGCAACGGCAGAAAGAAAAGGATTGTGGCAAGGCAAATTTATGCGTCCGGCGTTGCATCGGGTGCTTGAAAGATTACGTTTAGCGGGAAAAATACGCTAAAAGTTTTGTTTGATCCAATTTTTTAAGCTGTCATCGGTTATTTTTTGAATGACTTCATCAATGTAAGCGGTAATTAAAATGGCTATCGCCTGCTGTTCGTCAATACCGCGGGTTTGCATATAAAACAGCTGTTCCTTATCCAAATCGCCGCTGGCGGCACCGTGCGAACATTTAACGTCATCGGCAAAAATTTCCAATTCCGGCTTGCAATCAATTTCGGCATTATCGTCGAGCAATAATGCGCGATGTAATTGGTAACCTTCGCATTGTTGCGCATTCGGGGCAATATGGATTTGTCCCTGAAAAACGCCACGTCCGGCTTTTTCAGCCACACCTTTAACCAATTGGTTGGAAAGCGTATGTGGTGCCAAATGACGGATATTCGTGGTGGTGTCGCACACCTGTTTGTCTGCCACCAGACGGTAGATGCCGTTGACCTCGGCTTCTGCGCCTTCCTGCAACAGTTTAATGAAATTTTCCTGTCGCGAGCAACGTGCGCCTTTCTGCGCACAGAAAGAACGATAACAACCGTTGTTTTTAACTTCAACGCTGTTGAGCAAAACATGATGAGCCGCCAAAGCTTCATTTTGCAGCGTCAAATGGCGTAAAGAGGCATTGTTGCCGATAAAAATTTCATTGACGATATTTTGGGTATATATCGCATTCGGCTCGGCATCAAAATGCTCGATAATCGTTGCATCGGCGCTGTTTTCAAGCACAATAACGTTACGAATGTGGCATAAACAGTTGGCGTTATCATGATGATGATAGCAAATGTAAATCGGCTTCGAAAGCGTGGTGCCGCGTTCCAATAAAATAAAAAGTCCCTGTTCCAAATAAGCGGTATTGAGCGCCGCAAACGGAAATTGTTCCAAATCAAAAGATTTGTTGAGATAAGGTTGAACATCTTTATCGTAAATGGCTTCAACTAGTGGTTTTATCATTAAACCGGCTAACGGCGGGAGCTCTTCGCTGTGTAAACGACCGTTGCAATATTCAATTTTAAGAGCTTCAAACGGCAACGCTGAATGCTGCTCGCAATGTTCGCAACAATGATGTTCGGTCATATCGATTTGCGGATTTCGCAAGTCATCTTCTTTGAAAAACGAATATTTCCAAGCTTCGGTTTTAGCGGTCGGTAAACCTACTTTTTCAAAAGCAATACGACCTTTTTCGCGTAAGCCTTCAAACCACGGAATATTTTCGCCCCAAAGTTTTACGGTTTGCAACAAACTCATTTTTCTGCATCCAAAAAGTTTTTATAACCGCTCTGTTCCAGTTCGACAGCCAGATTTTTATCACCGGATTGTACAATGTGTCCATCGGCATAAATATGCACAAAATCCGGCTCAATGAGGTTTAATAAATCCAAATGGTGTGTGATAATCAGGAGCGCGTTATCTTGATTGTGCCATTTCTTAACGCCGTTCGCCACAATTTTTAAGGCGTCGATATCCAAACCGGAATCAGCTTCATCAAGAATAGCTAAACTCGGTTGTAATAAGCTCATTTGCAAAATTTCCAAACGCTTTTTTTCACCGCCGGAAAAACCGACATTGATTTCACGCTTTAACATTTCGGCACTGACATCAAATTCTTTGGCGGTTTGACGCAACAGTTTCAAAAATTCCGCAGCATCAAGTTCAGGCAGACCGTGGTATTTGCGTTGCGCATTAACGGCATGTTTCAAAAAATTATTGGTGGCAACGCCCGGAATGGCAACCGGATATTGCATGCTTAAAAACAAACCGGCAGCGGCGCGTTCATGCGGTGCCAGCGCCAATAAATCTTGACCGTTGAAACTGACGGTGCCGCCGGTAACCGCATAATCCGGTTTACCGGTCAAAACATACGAAAGTGTCGATTTTCCGGCACCGTTCGGCCCCATAACGGCGTGAATTTCACCGGCTTTAATTTCCAAATTCAAACCTTTGATGATTTCTTTTTGACTTTCGGCCACACCGGCGTGTAAATCTTTTATTTGTAATATTGTTTTTGACATCGACTATTCTTTCTTTTCCCAATTATCCAAACGTTCGGAAATCAATTTCAGTTTTTCGGCTTTATATTGTGCCACCTGTTCTTTGATGCCGTAGCAGCATTTCAGTTGTCCGAGCATAATTTCGACGTCGGCGGTTTCCTCAATGATTGCTGCCGTATTCTCTTTTTTGCGGTTGACATTTTTCAAAATTTCTTTAATCAGCTCGGACATTTCTTCGATAACCTGAAGCATTTGCGGTTCTTTACCCCAAACCCGCAAGGCGCGTTGATATAATTCGTTTTCGTTTATTTCCGTCATCCGACACTTCCTTCCAGACTGATGTTAATGAGTTTGACTGCTTCAATGGCAAATTCCATCGGCAATTTTTGCATGACTTCTTTGCAGAAACCGTTCACGATTAAACCGACGGCTTCTTCCTCGTTGATGCCGCGTTGTTGGCAATAAAACAACTGTTCGTCGCTGATTTTCGAGGTGGTTGCCTCGTGTTCCAAAACCGCGTTGCGGTTGCGGTTTCTGATGTACGGCACCGTGTGGGAACCGCATTTGGAGCCGATCAGCAGGCTGTCGCATTGCGAATAGTTGCGCGCATTGTCCGCATGCGCGCCGACATCGACCAAACCGCGATAAGTTTGATTG
>JAGCYN010000084.1 GCA_017960745.1 Alphaproteobacteria bacterium
GGTAATATGCGCACCGTCAACATCGGCATCAGTCATGATTATGATTTTTTCATAGCGAAGATTTTCTTCTGTATAATTATCCTTAACCCCGCAACCGAGCGCTTCAATCATGTCTTTGATTTCTTGGTTTTGTGAAATTCTTTCCACCGAAGCACTGGCCACGTTCAAAATTTTACCACGGAGCGGCAAGATGGCTTGCGTAACGCGATCGCGTCCCTGTTTGGCCGAACCGCCGGCCGAATCACCTGCGACGATGAAAATTTCGGTATTTTCGGCGGCCGCTTGCGAACAATCGGCCAATTTACCCGGCAAACGCAGCTTTTTGGTCGGTGCTTTGCGGTTTTGCAATTTTTCTTCTTTTTTCTTTTTGCGGGCTTCGGCGCGTTCCAAAACGTAACTGAGGAGCGCGTTGGCGTTTTCAACATCGGAAGAAAGCCAATGATCGAAAGAATCTTTCACCGCGGTATCAACCAAATGAATGGCTTTGGTCGAGGTCAGTTTATCTTTGGTTTGTCCCTGAAATTGCGGATCGGTAATAAAAACGGAAAGCATCAGACAGGCATCGCTTAAGAAATCATCGGCCGTTGCCGCACTGATTTTTTTGAAACCCGCCATCTCGCCGTATTCTTTCAAACCGCGGAGCAGAGCGGCACGGAAACCGGTTTCATGGGTACCGCCTTCCGGCGTTTGTACGGTGTTACAGTAAGAATATGAAAAACCGTGTTCGTCCAAAGGCCATGTAATTGCCCATTCTACGCGTCCTTCGTTGTTGCTCATTTCTGCCTCACCGGTAAACGCCGTGCGATTAACAGTGGAGCGTTCGCCGATTTGAATATTCAGAAAGTCGGATAACCCGTTCGGATAATGAAGCTCGGCTTCCGGCGGTGTGTTTTCACCCTCGGCAAGCAATTCCGGTGCGCATTTCCAATTGATTTTAACACCTTTAAATAAAAAGGCTTTGGAACGTGCCATACGATAAATACGGTTAACAATAAAAGTGTTATTACCTTCAAAAATTTCGGCATCCGGTTTAAATGTAACCGAGGTTCCGCGCCGATTCGGACAGTTGCCGATAAATTCGAGCGGTGTCATCGGTTTACCGCGGGAATATTCCTGCCGATACAATTTTTTATCGCGGGCAACTTCCACAATCAGTTTTTCTGATAACGCATTAACCACCGACAAACCGACACCGTGCAGACCGCCTGAAACTTTATAGGCGCCGCCGCCGAATTTGCCGCCCGAGTGCAACGTGGTTAAAATCACTTCCAAGGCGGACAGTCCCGGATATTTCGGATGTTCATCAACCGGAATACCGCGGCCGTTATCGGCAATAGTCACGGAATAATCGGAATTAACGGTAACATCAATATGGTTGGCGAAACCGGCAACCGCTTCATCCATCGAGTTATCTAAAATTTCGGCAACCAGATGGTGCATGGCCTGAACATCGGTACCGCCGATATACATACCCGGCCGGTGTCGTACCGGCTCCAAACCTTCCAAAACTTCAATATCTTGCGCCGAGTATTCGGTTTTTGCCGGCGCTGTTGATGAATCAAACAAGTCTGACATTACACTTTTTCCAAAACAACAAATTATGTTACATAACTAGCTGATAAGCCAGAAAAACACAAGCAAAAACACAAATTCATAAACAGAAAAATCGCCGCTGTGTTTACTTAATAATTGCAAGATAAAATATTTCGTGTCATAATAACCACGTTTGGCGGAGGAAGAATTATGAAAAATATTAAATTTGTATGTTTGTTATTTGCAGTATTGTTGTTTCAAAATAATCAAGCGCGTGCCGAAGAAGCGATCAGTCCGGCTGTAACGGAGCAGGGCACTCAAGCATCGGCGGAAATCAGCGCACCGGCTGTTGCACAAGAAAATGCACCGGCACCGGTAGCGGAAGCAAACGCACCGGCGGCAGAAGAAAATGAACCGGTAGCGGCGGCGGAAGCAAGCGCATCGGCTGTTGCTCAAGAAAATGTACCGGTAGCGGAAGCAAGCGCACTAGAAGTTGCGGAACAACAGACATCGTCGCCTTCAATGGTACAAACATTATCTTCGCTTTACGGCGCCGATGTTAAAATGGAAATCGGCGAAGAAATTTGCTCATTGTTGTATCCGGAAGTAAAAATAGAAGAAGATACACCGGAATTTATCGCACCGACAAAACCTGATGAAAAACCGCGGATTGAGCATCATATCAAAACCACGGTTATTCCGGAAACATTGGTTAAATGTGAAAAAATCGAAGATTTTGCCGGCAAAACGCAATACAAGGCGGCTCACACTGCACCGAATAAAATTATTGCACAGGTTTATAATCTTTCCTCATTGGATTTCTTAAAAGACGTTGAAATGAAAACTTTCAGCGAAGAATTTTCGTTTGTGCCGGAGCTCGGTGCCGTCACGGCCGAAACGTTGCACATTGCCGATGCTTCTTATACCGAAAAAGATGAAACCACCGGTTTAAAAAGAGAAATCGGTAATTTAAAAGATTTGACCATTCAACAAAGCATCAAGCAAAACGGCGAAGAAGTCAAATATAAAGCGGATATGCTGTTGGATACGTTAAATGTGGCCGCATCGATTTTTTCGATACAGGTAAAATCAAATCGCCAGGCAACGGAAATTGACTATAAAGTTGAGGCGGACAGCAAGTTTAATTATGCCGAAATTTGGCGCAACTTTGAAAATCTGGTCTCTTCAAGATCTCGTGCTTTGGCACAGGGTGTGAAGTTGGATATCAGTATATTGGGTGTGAACGTGGCGTTTGATATGGATGCCAAAAATCAGGGCAATGTCGACGAAAACGGCCTGTTGGCTATATCCGGTAACATGGTAACAGATAATATTGCGTTGGTTACCGGCGATATGAAAGAATTTCAAAAATTGCAAAGCGTTACCATGCAATATTCAATCAGCGGCATGCAAATCAAAGAATTTGCAAAAATAATATCCATGCAACAAGATAAAATGAACAATAAAGAAATTTCAGATGAAGCGTTGGCAAAGGTTTTGGACGGCATGGTGGATACGGCCGCAATGACGTTTGACGGGGCAATGCATTTTACCGATGCCGATTTCAGCGGAAGTATTCAGCTGCAAAGAAAAGACGGTTATCTTGTCGGTGCCGGCAACATCAAAATTTCTAATTTGTACAATATTTTTCCGGCGTTGAAAGCATGCGCCGATCCGCTGAAAGCGGCAGATGTTCCGGAATGTTCCAATAAGAGTTTCAAAGATATTTTCGGCGCAACGATTGACTTAGCGAAGAATGATTCCGAAACGGTTTTCACCATTGATCAAAACGGTGTTTTCCAAAACGGTGAAAAAGTCGGTGAGCCGATTGAGCTCAATTTCCAAAAAATGGCAAAAGAACAGGAAGAAAAAGAACGCCGGATTAAAGAACAACAGGAAAAAATGCAGCAGCTGATGGAGAAACAGCAAAAAGAACTCGAAGTATTGTCGGCAGATGTAAAAGCTGAGAAAACAGAGGCAGAACCTGTTGCGGAAGAAGTAACGGAAACCTTGACGGAGTCGGTTGCGGAAGAACCGGCGGAAGCACCGATAGCGCCGGCTGTAGAAGAACCGGCGGAAGCAACAGCAGAAGCAACCGTTGAACTGACTGTTTCCGAACCGTCCGAAACAACGGCGGAAGAACCGACAGCGGAACCTGCGGCAACCGAACCGACAATATCGTCGGAAACGGCAGAAACAGACGCATTACCGGAAGTTGATAACTTGTAATTTATGCTTATCTGTTTAATATTGCAATTTTTTATAAAAAAAGACTTGCAAAATTAGAATGTTATGCTAAAAATATGCCGAAGTCGCAATGGTGCGGCTTTATAATCACTACACACGCAGATAGGCGGAAAGTTTTTTAACTGCTCGCTCCGGTGCTGTAAAAGGCCAGAATCTGCGGAGGTTTAACCGGAAAAGGATATATAAAAATGACAATTCCTACATTTACTTTACGCCAAATGGTTGAAGCCGGCGTACACTTTGGGCACCACGCTCGTCGTTGGAACCCGCAAATGGCTCCGTATATTTACGGTAAAAAAGATAATATTCACATCATTGATTTGCAAAAAACTTATCCGATGCTTTATACCGCATTGAACGCAGTTCGCGATGTTGCGGCTAACGGCGGCAAAGTTTTGTTCGTTGCCACCAAAAGACAAGCTCAGGACATTGTTAAAGCAAGTGCTGAAAGATGTGGCCAATATTATGTAAACTATCGTTGGCTCGGCGGTATGTTAACCAACTGGAAGACTGTTTATAAATCAATTACACGTCTGAACAAATTAAACGAAATGGAAGCAAATAACGCTTACGAAGGTTACACCAAGAAAGAAATCTTGAACCTGAAGAAAGAACGCGAAAAGCTTTCCATCACTTTGGACGGTATCAAAAATATGGGCGGTCAGCCGGATATTTTGTTTGTTATTGATACGCCGAAAGAAGCTTTGGCTGTTAAAGAAGCAAAGAAATTAGGTATTCCTGTTGTTGGTATCGTTGATACCAATGCAAACCCGAATGAGGTTGATTTACCTGTTCCTGGAAATGATGATGCCATTCGTGCCATCCAATTCTATTGCGAATTGGTTTCCAGCGCCGTATTAGACGGTGTTCAGGCTGAAATCGCCGCTAAAGGCTTGGAAGTTGCCGAAGTAGCCGAAAGTGCTGCTGAAGAAAAGCCTGCTCCGAAGAAAAGAGCACCGCGCAAGGCAAAAGCAAGCGCAGAAGAAGCTTCTGCGGAATAATCCGAGTATAGAATAATGTCGGCGCGGTTGTGTGCCTATATAACCGCGCCCCGTTCAGTTGAATGAGTGAGTTTTATAAAAAGGAATTAAAAAATGGCAGAAATTACAGCCGCTATGGTTAAAGAATTAAGAGAAAGCACCGGTGCCGGTATGCTTGATTGCAAAAAGGCATTGGTGGAAGCAAACGGTAAAATGGAAGACGCTGTTGACTGGCTGCGTAAAAAAGGCTTGGCTTCAGCGGCGAAAAAATCCAGCCGTATTGCTGCTGAAGGTTTGGTTGCTGTTGCCGTTGAGGGAAATAAAGGTGCCGCTGTCGAAGTCAACTCTGAAACCGACTTCGTGGCGAAAAATGACATCTTCCAGGCTTATGTTGCAGATGCAGCCAAAGTTGCTTTGTCTTGCAACGGTGATGTTGAAGCAATGAAAAACGCAGATGATGCCGTCAGCGGAAAAACTTTCGGTGAACGTTTAACGGATATGATTGCTCGTATCGGTGAAAACATGAATTTGCGCAGAGCCAAGGTTGTCAGCGTGAATAACGGTATGATTTGTTCTTATGTTCATAACGTTGCTCGCGATAATCTGGGCAAAATCGGCGTTTTGGTTGCTTTGGAATCTGCGGCGGATAAAGAAAAATTAGCCGCTCTCGGTAAGCATATTGCGATGCACATTGCTGCTTCGGCACCGATTGCATTGAATATTGCAGGTGTCAGCGCTGATGCCGTTGAACACGAAAAGAGCATTTTCCGTGAACAGGCTGCCGCATCCGGAAAACCGGCCAACATTATTGAAAAAATGATTGAAGGTCGCATTCGCAAATTCTATGAAGAAGTTGTTTTGGAAGAACAAAACTACATCATGGATCCGGATAAGAAAGTTAAAGATGTTGTGGCCGAAGCTGCAAAAGAGTGTGGCACAGACATCAAATTGACAGATTATGTATTCTTCAAATTGGGTGATGGTCTGCAGAAGAGAGAAGAAGATTTTGCAGCCGAAGTGAATGCTCAATTAAACAAATAAGTTTTTTCTTGATTTTAAGGCACTTCTTTGTTAAAAAAGAAGTGCTTTTTTTAATCGGATGAAAAAAAAATGAACGTATTTATATCTGACAATAAGGTAGAAAACACTGAATTTAATACCTCGGAGATGAAAACGGTTTTCAGCTGCTGGAATGAAGCTGTCAAACGTTTTATTGATATCAAAGGACGGACAACAAAATATGAATTTTGGTCTTTTCTGATTGTCAGTTTTCTTATATTTGTTCTATTAACGCTGATTGCGTGGCTGTTTGATACCTACAAAATTGTGTATGAAATCTACGGCTTATATCTTATTGCGCCGTTGACGGCCGTTGCGGTGCGGCGGTTGCACGATATCGGCTATTCCTATAAGATGATTGTGCCGTTGACAGCGTTAGGCGCTTTGGTGTTGTTGAATTTGGAATTTGATATCACCAATCTGTTTTTAACCGTTTTCCTGTGGTTGTCTTATTTATCATTCCTTTGCATGTATTGGGCTCAAGACGGTGAACCGCAAGATAATATTTACGGTGTCAAAGTTGCGGAAGCACCGATTTACAACCAGGACAGCCAATATTTGATAATGTTTATGGGGGCTTTTTTGGCCGCCGCCTGGGTTGCATTTTTCATTGTGTTATTTTAATTTATGACTAAAGATTTTGCGCCAGCAGCAAATATTGTTGAGGGGTTAAGTTTTCGGCACGCAAAGTGGTTTCAATGCCGAGTTTTTGGCACACCGCATCCAAATTATCATACGCTTTCAGGCTCTGGCGAAGCATTTTACGGCGTTGCCCGAAAGCAAGTTCCGTGATTTTTTCGACCTTTTGTAAAATTTCGGTTGTCGGTATGACGTCAAGCGGGCGAAACAGCAGTACGGTTGACCATATTTTCGGCGCCGGTACAAAACAGTTCGGATTCAAATTCATCAATGTTTTGATATGGCAAGTCAGTTGTGCCACCACCGACAGTCGGCCGTAATTTTTATGGTCTGGCTCAGCGGTAATGCGCTCGGCAACTTCCTTTTGAAACATCAGGGTTAAACTCTCAAAGAGAGATATCTGCTTCAGCCAACCGAGCAGCAGCGGAACCGAAACGTTATAGGGTAAATTGCTGACAACATGATTATGCGGTGATGTTTGCGCCGCCGAAGCAAAATCAAACTTCAGGGCATCGCCTTCCACAATATTCAGCTGGGCATAACCGGCTTGGCGCAAATCTTCCATAATTTGAATACAGCGTTTATCCATTTCAATAACGGTCATGGTTGCCGGATTGGCCGCCAAAACCGCTCTGGTTAAACCGCCTGGTCCCGGACCGACCTCAAACACCTGACTGTCGCTGAAATCTGCCTTTTGCTGAGCCGCCAATGAAGAACGGATAATTTTTTGCGTGATATTGATATCCAGCAAAAAATTCTGACCTAAAGATTTTTTTGCCAGTAGTCCGTATTGTTCAACGGTTTCGCGCAGTGTCGGCAGTTTTTCCATTATATCTTCTTTTCAATCAGGGCGCGGCTGCGTAAATCTTTCATATATTTTTCCGAGAGCTCTTCCATTTTTTTATTCTGCAGAAAGACCTGAATTTCTTTACGACTCGGCATGGTTTGCTTGCCGCTGTTCGGATCATAAACTTGTTCCAGTTTTAAGATATAGTAATTGTTGCCGTATAAAATCGGGTTTGAAACCTGTCCCGGTTTCAGTTTTAAAACGGCCTGTTCCAAAGGTGCCGGCAGACGGCCTTTGGCAACCCAGCCCAAACGACCGCCGTTGGCCGAAGTCGGGCTTTGCGAAAACTGCATGGCGTACAGTTCAAAGCGCGGATCCTGATGCAAGGCAGCGGCTAAACCGTTAATATCTTTGGCATCGTTTTTATGGCGAACCAGTTCCGAAACCATAAATTTCTGTACTTTGATATCCTTTTTATATTCTTCAAGGGCGCGGTTGATTTCACTTTCGCCGACATTGACGCGACCGTAACTTTTTTCAACCACATATTTTTTCCATGCCAAATCGGCTTCAATTTGTTTAATCCACGCGGTCATGCTGACTTTGGCGTTGCTTAAAATTTGCTGCAATCCGCCTTCCGGCAAGTTATTGCTGGTTTCGAAGTTACGAATGGCTTGTTTAATTTCGGCCGCCGAAACCTTAATCTTGCTTTTTTTGGCAGCCTGGATTTTCAATTTTTCATCAATAGCCGATTGTAAAACTTTGTTGGTGATCATGGTTTTGGTTTTGCCGTTATACGGAATGCCGGTGGTTAAAATAAAGGCATTGATGCGGCTTTGCATATCGCTGCTGGTAATCAGTTCACCGTTCACCAAAGCATAAATTTTCAGCTTATTTTCATATAAAGTAATCGGTCTTAAGGCTTCGGCCCGTTGGCGCTCCATTTCTTCCTGGGCACGGCGTTCAGCCTCAATTTGCGCTTGACGACGCATATATTCTTCTTGTTTTTTGCGATACACTTCAGCTTGTTGCCGAGCGACTTCGCGTTGTCTTTCGATTTCTTGTTTTTCTTCATCACTCAATTGACGATATTGTTCGGCATTGCGGCGAAACATAATCGAATTGGAACTCGGACGCGACGTTCTCGAATCGCTGTCCAGTTGTTGCAGATTGACATCCGTTGCAAAAGCGGGACGGATGCATAAAAATGTCAGAAGTGCAATTACAAATATTTTCTTCATCTTTTACCTCAATTAAGAACCTAAAGAACCAATGGTTTTGAAATAGAACATTGTTGTGTATTCATACGAATCTTCCAAGTCCGGGTTGCTGGTGTTATATTTTTTGATTGACGTATCCCATCTGAAACATTCATCCTCATAAATGATACTGCCGCCGTGCTCCAAAGAAACATGGTTGTGCGTCGTTAAGTCTTGCAGATTGTAAATACGGACAGACCAATATTGCGATAATTCCGCCGATAGTGCCAAATATAATTCTTTACGCTTGGAATATAAGTCGTTGTAATAAGTATTGCCCTGCAAAAAGATATAAGAGGCTGATCCTCTTAAGAAGGACGGACCGATGCCGACACCGAGTTCGCTGTATTTTGCATCCAGCGTTTTCTTATCCAAACGGAAACGATAATTCAAATCAAGATACTCGTTCGGTTGCGCGTTGATGCGGCCGACCAAATCACTGAAATGAGAATGGTCATGAACATCAAGATTTTCATTAAAGCTGGAATCGGTGTCTTTTTCAAACGTTTGTGCAATAAAGGCCGAAGTCCTGCCGATAATATTATCGTAAGAGCTCCAACGTAAACCGTAGCTGAGACGGCTGCCGGTATCGTTGCGGTCATAACCGGCATAGCGGTCTAAATCGAGGACGTTGGTGTCATCAAAATACACATCTTCACTGTCGTCATTCGGAATTTTATTAACCTTGTTTTTGCTGTTCGGTGCAACTACCCCGACCACGACCGGTTCCAAAATTTGGCGGGAATCATCGGTGGCGCGAACAAAAGGCAGACGCCACTCAACGCCGAACTGCGGAAATACACGGGCGGTTGTGCCGGTATAAGTATCGGACTTGTTATAACGATATTTATTGATGTAATAAATATCGGATTTAACCGAGGCCACGAAGCGATATTTCTCGCCGAACGTTGTGGTTCCCGGCAACTCCCACGCATTGATAGAGGTTAAGCGCTGCGTTTCGGAACCGTTTTGATGGTAGATTGACGCGGTGCTGAACTCGTTTCTGAAATAAGAACCGATGCGGCTCGGATCAGAATAAAATTCGGCATAAATCAGCGGTGCCACAATTGGTTTTTCCTGATTTAAGGTTTTGAAGCGATTGGCATTATCCCGCATCAGGTTATAACTCAGTAGTTTGTAGTAATAAGCTTCCGCAGAAACATAATCGCGTCCGGAAAAACGTTCAAAAGCCACATTCGAGGTCAGCCACGCATCATCGCGATTAGGCAAATCCATTTCTTTCAAATAGATATAGTCCGAAGCATACTTCACATCATAAGTCATGCGCCAATATTCGTTTAAATCAATCCGACCGGTCGCAAATAAATGTCCGCGGTTATCCGGTCTGCTATCCTCGTGCGTGGACAGATAAGATCCGGATATATCGGTATATGCCGAATAAAAGTATTGTTTATAAGCCCCGCTGAGAACAACTCCTTTATCAGAGGAAAAAATCGGCGAGAAAAGGACATTTGTCTGGTCATTAACCGCCCAAAAATAACGCGGTTGCAGGTATGTTCCCAAATAATTGGAGTTGCCGAAGGACGGCGCCATAAGACCGGAACGACGTTTAACCGTCGGATCCGGATGTGTCAGGAACGGTGTATAGAGAACCGGCACCCCTTTGATTTTTAAAAGGGCATCGTTGTAATTGATATTTTGTCCTTCTTCATCATGTTGAATTTTCCGAGCACTGACTTCCCAAAGCGGGTCTTTTTCGGCGCAACGATCACAAGCCGTATAAAGCGCATCGGACAAAACCTTGGTCTGATTGCTTTTTTTGCGGAAAGTTTGAGCCTGAACGTACGACTGATCCCTCAAATAGGCTTTGATGTTGTGCATTTCACCGACACTCAAATTATCGGAAAGCGAAACTTTATCGCCGTAAATAACGGAACCGTCAGGGGAATATAAGCGAACATGACCGAGCGCCGTAACGGTATCGGTATTATGATTATAAATCAATTTATCGGTTTTAAGTCTCATGCCGTTATAGGTCATATCGACATCGCCGGAAGCGATGGTTAAGCCGTTTTGGTCATCATTGGACATTTCATCGGCGGAAAAGTTAATTTCCTCAGGTTCATCAGATGATGATTGCGACTTTGACACATCAACAATTTCCGTCATGTTGTTGGTTACAAACATGGTAGCATGCGGCTGCTTTTCCTGTTTGCGCTGAATTTCGCCGGCTTCGGAAACGGCAAAAGACGGCGCCGTCCATATAAAACAGAAAGCAAATTGCAAAATCAATAATTTAAACAAACTAGATTTCATCAGCTAAAATCCCCTCCGATTTCCGATGGTGAAAATATAACGGATTATAGAACAGCAGTAAGTATATACACATAAACAGCGGTATAATACAGTTAAAATATAACAAAGGCAACAAGGCCAACGAACGCCCGCATAAATTGGTGATAATTAAATCGGTGGCGCTGATAGCGGTCATGCATAAAATTTCACCGGCGATGATTTTTGCCTGTCCGCGGCGGTTAAAATTACTGATCAGCAGCCCCGTGCAGGCCAACAACGCAAATAAAACATTGTAGAAAGGTGTAATAATACGGCGATGTCCTTCAACGACATTGCGCCGCATATCAGTGACGGAAAGCTCGGCATCATGGCGCGAATTTAACAATTCGAAAATATTCTTTTCACGGACACCTTCTTCTTTTTTCTTGCTGTTTTTACCACTGCTGAATTCGGCAGAATATCTCGAGAAATTTAACGTATTGAATTTAAAATCTTTTTTGCTGATTTCTTGGCGAATGCCGTTAATGAACAAAATCCGAGGCCCTTTTTCCGATTGAATAAGTCGTCCTTTTTCGGCGGTCAGTGTTACTTTAACATCAGGTGTGCTTTCATCGCTGACAAAAATACCGGACACCGAACCGTCAGATTCGTGCTTATCGATAAAGACCATAATGCCGTTCTTTAAGGTTGTAAACTCGCCTTCGCGGAAAATCATTTGCGAAAGATTGTTTTTAATTTGCCAATCCAATTCACGGAATTTGCGCTCAGCCTGCGGAATGCCGATATTCATAACGAAAATGTTGAAAATTGAAATGAAAATGCCGATAACGAGAGCCGCACGGGCGTTTTGCCACGGACTGATACCGACCGCCTGCATCACAATCAGCTCGCGGTCCATAATCAGCCGGTTATACACAAACAACACCGCCACAAATAAGGCAATCGGCGATAACACATTGAAAATACGCGGCATTAAGAGAGAAGTCATTTCCGCAAACAGATAAACCGGTAACCCCCGACTGGTGACCAATTCCACAAAATGCAAAGACTGTGTCAGCCACAGCATGGCCAACAGGGAAAACGATATAAGCAGAAACCCGATAAAAATCTGTTTTGCGATATATTTACTCAATATTCTCATGGGCGCAATTATAACGGTATATTTTACAGAATAAAACAAATATTTTGAAGATATACCATATAAAATAAAAAGCCCTAAAATCGGGCTTTGAATTTGTTTCTTTGCAATTTTTTATTTTGTACCGCCTTTGGTCACGATAACCATTGCTTCGCGCAAAATGCGGTCATTGATGGTATAAGCGGATTGCAGTTCACTGACGATGGTGCCGGCCGGCTTCGTCGGATCTTCAATTTCTTGAACCACGCGTTCCAAATTCGGATCAAAAACCTTACCGATGCTGTCGATTTTTTTGATATTAAACTTATCAAAAACATGCGTCAGCTCATTTTGTGTCATCATCACGCCTTCCAATAAACCGGCGCATTGCGGGCGTGAAGCCTCGTCAACAGAGTCGACGGCACGTTGCAAATTATCGGCAACCGAAAGTAATTCTTTGGCAAAAGCGGCGATGGCATATTTATTGTTTTTTTCAATTTCCTGCTGACAACGCTTTTTGATGTTT
Source organism: Alphaproteobacteria bacterium (assembly GCA_017960745.1). GTDB lineage: Bacteria > Pseudomonadota > Alphaproteobacteria > RF32 > CAG-239 > RUG410. The sequence continues at coordinate 12,404 of JAGCYN010000084.1, forward strand.
TCGGCCTCGGCATAAGTTCTCAAAAATGAATCTTTAAGCTTATCATATTCGGCCTGCAACTGCGCCAAGGCATCATTTTCATCGGCATTTTCCGCGATATTTTCCCCGTCTTCGAATGCAACTTCGTCATCTTTCTCATGAGCATGCAGATTCTTTCTTAATTCTTCGATTTTGTCGGCTGCATCAGTATGATTTTTTTTCTTCTCCGTCATTTTATCCTCGTTTGACAATTTTCTGAACAATCAAATCTATTTAAAACTTAGTGTTTAATTGTTGACAAGTCAAGATATAGTTTTTTATATTGAATATTGCTCACAAAAGTATTATACTTTGTCACGTCATGGATTTAAGAATTTTGAAGGGGGTCGGATGTCTGCGGTGATTATTGAAACGGATAAAAACAAGTTTTCCGGTTTACCGACCAATTTCAATAAGAAAAAATTTTTTGTAAATTTTACCATTCCGCATGACGAACTCCTGATTAAAATGCAGAATTTATCCAAAAAGCAATGCCTGAATATCGGAGAATGGCAGGAAGTTAAACAAGTTGATGCTTGGATGATTTCAGCCGAAACCGCCACCTTTATGAAATGCGGTGGCTTGGGCATGGTGGCTTCCGAATTGCCGGAAAATTTTAATCGCGTTTTTGAAAAAGAACAGCATAAAATAGCCATTATCACGCCGATGTATCTCGGGGATACCGGCAAGAAAAAAGCCGAGCTGGTTGATGGGGTATATATCGGTTCCGAGGGCAAACAGGTCGCGGTTCAAAAAATTAAAACTTTAAAGTTTTTGTTCAGCGGCAAGCAAAATAAATTGAAAAATTTCAGCTGCGATGTTTATCGCGGCGAGTTAAAAGGTGTGACATATTATTTCTTGAACAATACCA
>JAGCYN010000085.1 GCA_017960745.1 Alphaproteobacteria bacterium
GGCAGACATTTCCAGCGAGAAGAAAGCCACGCCCTTGTTTTCCGGCGGGGTTTCAGAATCGCGTGCGAAAAATTCGGCAACATTGTAGGCAATATTGGTCGCCAACGCGGTTTTACCCATTGCCGGACGACCGGCAATGATGATTAAATCCGAATCATTAAGACCACCGATTCGATAATCCAACTTATTCAATCCCGTCGGTACACCGGAAATTTTTCCCTCTTTCTGATAGGCCTTTTCAATGGCAGACAGAGAAGATGTCAACGCTGTCGAAAAATCTACAAATCCGCCCTTGGCATCGCCTTGATCGGCTAAATTGTAGAGCGCTTTTTCGGCTTGACTGATTTGATCGGTGGCGGAAATATCAATGGTTTCCTGCATGGCGCTGTTAACAATCTCAAAACCGGTGTTAATCAGTTCGCGGCGCAGATATTTATCGTAAATAAATTGAGCATAATATTCGACATTGGTTAAAGGCGAGGCGCTGTCGGCCAATTTAACCAAATACGGAAAACCGCCGACTTCGTTCAAACCTCCTTCTTGCTCGAAATAATTTTTGAGCGTAATCACATCGGCAACATGGCCGTTACCGATGAGTTTGGCAATAACAGCATAAATTTTTTGATGGGTGGCATCGGCGAAAAACGCCGGTTTCATCAGGTCCGATATTTTCTCATAAGCCTTGTTATTAGCGAGTAATGCGCCGATAAGAGCCTGTTCGGCTTCAATGTTTTTCGGAAGTTTGGTTACGTCAATTTTTTCCATAGTGCGCCTTCGTTCAGATTTTTTTCAGATTTGCAAGATACAAATAAAAGCAAAGAAAGTTTAGTGAATAATTTTTTATCTTGTGGATAATGGGTATAAAAAAGAGCAAAAAAATGACAATCTGTTATGATGAGGCAGATTTTTAAGGAGAATACGAATGACAGATAAAATTTTGGTGGTCGGCGGGGCCGGTTATATCGGCAGCCATGTTGCCAGAGCATTATTGCAGGAAAACTACGGTGTTACGGTATATGACAACCTTTCAACCGGACATCGGGAAAATGTTTTGGACGGTGCCGAGTTTATCGAAGGCGATATCTTAGATGAGAAAAAAATCAGTGAAGTGATGTCGCAAGGCTTTTCGGCCGTGGTGCATTTGGCGGCCAAAAAAGCGGTCGGCGAGTCGATGGAAAAGCCGCAAATTTATGCGCGTAACAACCTTATCGGTTCCATCAATGTTTTCAACGCCATGTTGGAAAACGGTGTCAAAAATGTCGTATTTTCTTCAACGTCTGCTTCTTACGGCAATCCGCAATATTTGCCGCTTGATGAAACGCACCCGATTTCGCCGCTGAGTTTCTACGGTTTTACCAAAATTGAAATTGAGCGCGTGATGGATTGGTACAGTCGCTTAAAAGATTTTCATTATATTGCGTTGCGTTATTTCAACGCGGTGGGCTATGCCGCCGACGGCAGTATTCGCGGTCGTGAACTTAATCCGCAAAATTTGGTACCGATTGTGATGGAAACAATCACCGGTCAGCGTGAAAAAATGGAAGTGTTCGGCGATGATTATGACACGCCGGACGGCACTTGTATTCGTGATTATATTCATGTTGAAGATTTGGCGCGGGCGCATGTGGCCTCAATTCAGCGATTGGCGCAATATCCGCAGTCGGAAATTATCAATCTCGGCACCAACAAAGGTACGTCGGTGTTAGAGATTATTCAATCAATTGAACGCGTTACCGGTCGTAAGGTTAATTATGAAATCGGACCGCGTCGTGATGGTGATCCGTCGGTGGTGATTGCTTCCAGCGAAAAAGCGAAAGCTCTTTTGGGCTGGGAACCGCAATACACCAATATTGACGAGATTATAAAAACGGTTTGGAACTTGGAACAATAGATGGATACGCTAACCTCTCTTATCAGCACTCATGAAGCAATGTCGCCGTTTTGGTTGTGGACAAGTTTCGGTATTGCCGTGGTGGTGCTGTTAGCGGCAGATTTGTTTTGGTTTAATCGCAAAAACGAAGAACCGCATTTTTGGCACACTTTGTGGATTTGTATTGCCTATATTGCGGCGGCGGTATTGTTCGGCTTTTTTGTGTGGGTGGAAGACGGTCCGGAAAAAGGCATGGACTATTTTACCGGCTATTTACTGGAAAAGAGTTTGTCGATGGACAACATTTTTGTGATGTCGATGATATTTGCGGCGCTCGGGGTGCCGCGGATATATCAGCACCGCGTGTTGTTCTGGGGCATTTTGGGCGCGCTTATCATGCGCGGCATTTTAATCGGTGTCGGCGATGCATTGGTGGTCAAGTTCCATTGGGTGTTATATCTGTTTTCGTTTTTCCTTATTTATACCGGTATCAAAATGCTGTTGACCAAAGAAGACGAAAGAGGGGATATTCGCGACAGCAAAATATATAAGTTTCTTTCGCGCTTTTTCCATGTTACGCACGAAATTCGCGGCGAGCACTTTTTTGTAAAAGAAAACGGTCGGAATTATATAACGCCGCTGTTTTTCGCATTGTTGATTATTGAAACGATGGATGTGGTGTTTGCGCTTGACAGTATTCCGGCGATTTTCCTGATTACGACGGACGTTTATATTGTTTATACCAGTAACATTTTTGCGATTCTCGGTCTGCGGGCGCTGTATTTCCTGTTGGCGGCGATTATCAGCAAGTTTGCTTACTTAAAGCCGGCGATTTCGATTATTTTGATTTTCATCGGTTGCAAGATTTTCCTGCCGAAAATCGGGATTGAAATTCACGAATGGCAATCGCTGACGGTTACGCTGGGCTTGTTGGCGGGCGGTGTTTTGCTTTCGATATTGAAAAAGCCGGAAAATGCCGCAAAATAAGGTTTACATCAGTTTCGGTCGTCATGAGCGCTACGGTTCGGATACGCCGATTGAGCGCGAAGATATGTTGGCGGCCTATTTAACGGGAACGGAACTCAAAAACATTTTACCGCCGTGTGCAACGGTGTATCATTCGCCGTTGGCGCGAGCCGTTGCTACCGCTAAGTTTGAAGCGCTGGGATTGGGCTGTACGCATTTGCTCGAAAGTGAATTTTTGGAAGAGAGCGCGCCGAGTTTTGAAATTAAGCGTTTTTTGAATCAGGTGCTGGTTAATGCGTTTGCCGATGAGTTTTATTATCATTTCGTAACGCATTTGCCGGTGGTGGAAAAGCTGGGCCTGCCGTTTTTGGGTGCCGGCGAAGTTTGTTTGCTGACGGCAGATGATTGGTCGGCGATGTTGGCGGAAAACTTTACGGTTCAGGTGCTGAAAAAGCCGCCGCTTAATGCTGAAATTTGGCATCAGGTAACAGCGGAAGACAGTTTGGAACGACTATCAACAGACGAAATTTATGCACGTTTACAAAAAAACAGCATCTTTTAATGATTTAATCAGGATTCTCGCGCTGACGCGCAAGAATAACAGTTAACTTTTGCCCGAAAACGTCAATAAAAACGTCAATAAAATGTTGCGGAGATGATGAAACCGAGAATGACGCAGTTGTCATTCCCGGCTTCCGGTAGAGGGTTATTCAGACGGTATATACCGTAGAATATAATCATCCAGAGTTTTACGCTTTTCATAGCTCCACCCCTCAATGTAGTTATCGCCGAAGCAGATAACGGGGGTGTCGATAAAGCCGTCGCCGTCAGAGTCAAGCGGATAGTCTTGTTTGGCCGCTTTCAGAAAATAGCGATTGCCCTCCAGATCAATGTCAATGTAACGGATTCGCACCGAATGGTAGGTGGCATCAATGTAGTTCTTGGCCGCCGTGCTCTTGGAGCAGGTTGGCGAGTGCAGGAAAATAATGACATCCTGACTGTTGTCTTTTACACTGTAATCCGTGTCATTCTCAAAGTCATACACACACGAGCATAATGAAATCATGCTGCAGACACACACACAATAAAATAAAAACTTTTTCATAACGCGATAAAGTTAAGTAGTTGGATAAAAATTGGCATAAAAGATTTTGTTGGTTCGGTTATAACAAATTTTGGCAAATTTGTCAATAGGAAGTGCTTGATTTAAATGTTGTCGAACGATATAGTCAAAAAAACGGATGGAGTGGCTTATGTTTGAGGTTATAGAAAAAGGCGCTGTATTGGGCGAAAATGTTGTTATCGGACATCACACGGTGATCAAAAGCGGCGCCAAAATCGGCAAGAATACGGTAATCGGGGATTTCTGTTATATCGATTCGGACGTTATTGTCGGGGAAAATAACCGCATCGGTACCGGCGTTTATCTTAAAGGACGCGTGCAAATAGGAAATGATAACCATATCCTTGACAACACCGTCATCGGGCTGTCCGGAAAACATATCGGTTATCATTTTTATAAAGGGCGTGTCATTATCGGTAACCGTAACTTTATCGGCAACGGCTGCGCCATTGACGGCGGTAATAATCACTTGTCGGATAAACATCCTGAATTGTTGGATTATGCCAATAGCGATTTGCCGTCGACCGAAGATTTTGAAGATGCCACCGTTATCGGAAATCGATGCTATATCTTAAATAACGTAACCATTCACCATAATTGTCGTGTCGGTTTGGGCAATATTCCCGATGGCGATACGGAATTTGACACGGTTATTTGCACGGGTTGTTGTTTGAACGGCTTTGTGCAGGTGCGTAAAGGTTGCGAATTAAGCAGCGGAACTTATATCAGAGAATTTGCATCAGTCGGCGAGGGCGTGTTGACGGCCATGATGACCCATGTGGTCAAAGATGTGCCACCATTTGCTTTTATTTTGAAAAACAAAAATCAGGGAATTTGCAACAGATTAAGAGAAAAATTTGATCTTTCGGCAACCGAAGTTCAGGCTTTGCAGGCGCAATTTGAACACAAAAGAAGCGGAAAGTTAGGCCGCTATTAAGCGCTTAACTATCTTGGAATTTTATCATATCCCGAAACAGATAGTCTTCGGTTGTTTGAATAATCGTGTGGTCAGCCGGCACAATAATGCAAACACAGTCACCGCAATTTTCCATAATGAAACTGCCCAACTTATCTGTCGGATTCATATGGAGAGAGCTTTGCAAAAACGGTCGGTGCACATAATATTTATCAAGTTGATTTTGTTTTATTGTCAAATCGATATTTTTTTTGGTGCTGTGACTTAACGGACAATCGGCGCCGAACCAGATAACCTTTTTATACGACGAGGCAAACAGATCGCCGAAAAAGCTTTTACTGCTTGTGGCATAAATATCATCCGGAATTTTGGTAATTTTTGTTTCCGTGGAATGACCGTACATCAGGTACGTCCCGACAAGGACAACGACAAGCCCCAACCATTTTGTGAAGGCTGAGTGTTTGGACTGTGCCGATTTTCGCGCTGCTTGTTGTCGGGTTCTCAGTTGGTATATGGACGGCATGCACTTTCTCCCACGGTTGAGGACATTATAGCGCTCAGGTAAATAAATGCAACGTTTTTTTCGCTTATCCGTCGCCAACAAAAAAACTTGATTTCAATGGTATTTTACGTTAAAACCAGATAAAATATTGACCTGATGAAGGGAAAAAGTGATGGAAAAACCGGAATTTATACCGTGTGCGAAAAACCTCGGAAGCATCGTTTTGGATGCGCCGGATAATGCAAATGTTAGAAAATAAAAAGGTTCAAAGAAAAAATGCAAAAATTGTTTTTGGGGATATTGGTTTTGGTGCAAATGCTTTTTGCAACAAGCGCCAATGCCTGTATCAGCATCAATCCGATGGCTGATACGGTTAAAGGGACGGTTGCTTTTTGCTTATTTTGGCTGTTCGCGTTCATGATTGGTTATGGTGTTCGCGGGTTGATTTGCCTGATAAGCAAAGATTTAAACCAACAAAAACGCAAATTTAAATATCTGTTGCCGGCATTGAGTTATGCGGGAGCAATCGGCGTTATGATCGGTATCATATTTTTGCAGCCTGACTTATGCTATGCGGGCTATATGTTATACGTCATTTTCTGTTGCGGATATCAGTTTTGGAAACATCTTAAGCGGCAACAGCCGAAAAGTTGGGCTTGGGTGTGTCCGATTGTGCCGTTTTATGCTTATCCCGTCGGCAGTACAATTAAAAACTTCACAGATATCGACAGTGCAATTCTGGTCATCGGTTTATTCATCGGTTTTAATGCCGCTGTTGCTTACGGATTATACAAACTGGAAACGCTGAAAACAGCAAAGTATGAAATCATTAAAAAAATTGTTTGGGGAATGTTGTTGCTCGGTTGTTTGGTATACGGCATATACGTTTTATACACGTATTATACTTACGTTTCGCATTCCGGAGAACTTCAAAATCTAAAAGGTTCAGACTGTATATGAGCTTTCTTAGCATTCGGTTGTTGACATTTTGCTTTCCAAACGCAAACAAAGTTCAAGGATATCCGTTGCTTCGCGTGCGCCGACCAACGGCGTCGTTTTGTTTTTGATACAGTTGATAAAATCAGCCAATTCATTTTGCAACGCGTTGCCGCCCTCGGTCAAAATGAGGTTGTCTTTTTTCAGTCGGCGTTCCATAAAATCAATATGGAAAATATGACCTTCGGCGTCACAGATATCCATAAAACGTTCTACTTCTCGGTCTTCGCGCAACGCTTCCAATTTAACCGTTGCGCCGTTTTTGTATGTTATGGCGGCAACGGCATGATTTTCCCAGCTTAAATCCGGTCTTTTGGTGATGGCGGCATCGGCAAGGTCGTTACCGAGCAGGGAATGCACAATGGCTAAATCGTGAATCATCAGCTCTTGAACGGCGCTGATACCGGTGATGTTGGTGGCATGCCGACTGGTGCGAATGCCTTTAATGCTGACAACCGGCGCTTGCAGTTCTTCTTTCAGACGGATCACCGCGGGATTATAATTTTCGGTATGTCCGGCAACAATAAGGCTGTGACCGGATTGGGTAGCAGAAATCAAGCTTTCGCAGTCGGTCAATGTGGTGGCAAGCGGTTTTTCAATCAGGCACGGAATGCCGCGCAACAGCAGTTTTTCGGCAATTTCGGCATGCGTAACGCCCGGCGTGGAAACAATCGCCGCATCAACACTGTCTTTGGTTATCTCGTCAATGTTTGTAAAATACGGTACATTCAGTTCCGCCGCCCGCCGTGCTGACGATTCCGGCGAGGAGTTCAAAATTCCGGCGATTTCCACCGTATCGGCAAAGTTTTCGCGCAGGGTTTTGAGGTGTTTTTGCCCCATATTTCTACAGCCGATAATCGCGACTTTGAGTTTATTCATGATGACCTCCGCGTCCGTTGTCAACACCGACCGTCAGCAGTTTGCGGTTTTGAATAATCATTGCCTTAATCGAGTGCTCAAAAAAATTTTTTATCATTTTCCCTATACCGTTACGGAGAACGCAATAGAGACACTTCACACTTTAGCTTGAAATCGGCTGCAAGTCAATGCCGTTGGCTCAAATTCTTACGGTTGGTTGAAGCAAATCGGCACAGGATATTACGAGATTGATTTAACGCAATTTTGAGTGTTTTATAAAGACTTCAGATATTGATAATCTTTTATTTTTAAGTCATTACGCCGTTCAAAACCGTGTCCCGTTTCCATTGTAATATGTGCGTTTTCATCGGTGTAGGCGTTCAAATAATGCTTTAGCGGAAAATTGCCGTCGCCAAAATGGTCATGCACATCTTTAGCAATATTCAAATCGCCGTCGCACATATGATAAACAGTAGGTTTTAATGCAAAAAAGTGCTTTAATTGAGTTTCAATATTTATATTCAAACTGAGAGCGGCGCAAATAGCGTGGGAAAAATCAAAACAAAATCCACAACCGCTTTCGCTCATAATATAGGCAATTTCGTCGGCAGTACTGCCGTGCAATTCATCGCCGTTGTTATCAAAGTAAGGTAAATTTTCCACCAAAATGCGCTCATCATGAAACATTTTAAATTGCCGTGCCGTTTCTTCCAAATATTTTTGCCCGTGTCCGTATCCCGGGTGCACAACAATTGTTGGCGAATGAAAAATATCAGCGGCTTTTTGCGCCACCGCCACAATATCCGTATTTTGTTTTTCCCGCTCGCGGTTGCCGACATCAAAATCCGTAATTGACGCATGAATGCGAACTTCTATATCACCGGTCAGCTCTTTTATTTGCTTGAATTCTTCTTCCGAGGTTTCGGTAATGGCGCTGAGTTCAATAAACATATCGTTTTTTGAGGCAACAAATGCGGCACTTTCTTCGACAAGTTCCGGTGCCGCCCGATAATTGGTGCTGAAAAACTTAAACCCGAATTTTCTCATGATGCAATCCTCACTTTCTTCATTTGCGGATAATTTTAGAATATTTTCAGACAAAGTAAATAAAAAACCACCTGAAATGGGTGGCTTTTTGTTTGGTCAGAGACATCGTGCAAGCCGGATACTAATTGACATCTCCAAAAACAATTGTTTATTTGATATTTTTAAGATTTTTCAAATAAGGAATGATTGCTTTCGGATAAAAATCTGAATCCTCTAATTTATCCAATTCTATCCATTTAATTTTTTGCTTATCACTGTCCGGCTCGCAACCATTTCCGAGAGTTGAATAATCATCAACATCACATTCAAACATCAATTCCGCCAGATGAAAGCAATCTAAGTCATAAGGTTGATTGTGATTTTTTGCAATATAATCGCGTGCTAAAACCAGACGTAAAGGCTTAACATCCAAATTCAATTCTTCTTTGCATTCTCTGATGATGGTTTCTTTCATGGTTTCGCCCCATTCCTGTCCGCCCCCGGGCAATTTACAATAACGTCCTCGACCGTAATCTACGCTGACAGTCAAAAGTTTATTATCTTTTATAATAATAGCCTTAACCGAATGTTTGAAAAATTTTTCCATATTGTTTTCCTTTGAATGTATATGTGAGGTTAACACACTTTCAAAGAAAGTAAATATGAAAAAGGCTTCAAATCCCGCCACAAGGGCAGGATTTCTTTTGTTGGTCGGCGTTCGGGATTACTTCGCTTCGCTACGTGCTCTGCGCTCATCGGCTATCGCCGACCGGCATTCTGAAGCCTGCCTTTCGCTTGAGTGCAAATCAGCTTCTCGCCGGTTCGTCTCCCCGCTGACGCGTTCAACAAAAAAATCCTGCCACAAGGGCAGGATTTCTTTTGTTGGTCGGAGTGACGGGATTCGAACCAGCGACTTCTACGTCCCGAACGTAGCGCTCTACCAGGCTGAGCTACACTCCGAAAAACTCATTCCCTTTTAATACAAAAAAAAATA
>JAGCYN010000086.1 GCA_017960745.1 Alphaproteobacteria bacterium
CATACAGCATCAAAAAATACGGATAAAATCTGACCACCAACAGACTGTAAATACTGATAAACACCGTCAAAAATGCCAGCAAATTCAAATCCGGCAGACGGAATTTACTGAGTGCCAAAAGGATGATTATCTCCACCCAGCAGAAAATATAGCTGTAAATCAAAAACGGAAATTTCCAAGCCGGAAACATTTCGGTAATATGAGGCAGAAAATACTGTTTGACCAACGGCTGATAAACCGGAACGGTAAACTGTTTCCAACCGAAAATCAGAATCATTAACATAATCGAAACCGCGGCTGTCCCGACCAAATAAATGATTTTAACCCCGGTACGGTGCGGATGACGCCAATCAATAAATAAAAAAGATAAAAAAATCAGAGCCGCGGCAACAACATGAATAAGCGAAAGTCTGGTATTGTTCAAAACCATCAAACCGCCGAGCGGCGGGTTAATCAGCCAAGCCAAAGTTAACGCCGCAAAAAATCCCAAAGTATAAAACACCAGATACTTCGTCGAACGTTGACCGAATATCCATTCAACGCAAAGAACGGATAACAACGCTGCCACAATCATAAACCCTTCAATGGCCGAAGATGCCCAAACGCCCAGCCCGATTAAAAAACCGGCACCGGCATATTGCCACAAATTTTTCTGCCGATAACCATGTAATATGACACAGACGTTATACACAAAGAAAAAACACATGACCGCATGATGATCCGGCCGATAAAAATCAAACACATCCGACAATTTCAAAATCAGCATCAAGCTGTACACCACGCCAAACAAGAAAAATATCTTTTGCCCGTGCATTGGCGGTAATACGGCCTTATAATATTGAACCAGCGTAAACATCACCAAAACCAAAAACAACGGCGAAATCAAATAACCGCCGTAAAAAAGCGCTTCTTTTAATGGCATAAACACCATAAACGGCACACTCAGCACCACCCAAATCACATCCATTATACGGGTAAAATGCAGTTCAAAGCCGCTCGGCGGATTGGTATAAGGAAAAAGGCGCTCTGACCATTCAAAATTTGCCAGCCAATCGGAAATTCGGAGTAACCGCATATAGCTGTCGGTATCGTCGTAAAACAAATGACCGACCTCAACATAACGTACGCCGAAACCGGCAAACAACACGGCAACCGTCAGCAAAGCCGTCAAAAAATAAGTATGCTTAAAAAAGATGTCCGCTAAATTTAACGTCCATTTTTTCATCCCAAATTCTCCAAAACGGTATGCAACGCACGAATGGAATTTTGCGGCGCGTTTTGCCAAAAGGCATCATATTGTGCCGCATGATGCTTCACGCCGGGCGTATCGCTTATCTGCCGCACACAAAAAAACGGGCACCGATAAAGAAAACAGGTTTGCGCAATCGCCGCGCTTTCCATATCCACGGCCAACGCGGTCGGAAAATGTTGTTTGATAAGTTGTAATTCTTGTGCTTCGGAAATAAAACGGTCGCCGCAACAAAGCAGTCCGTGACGATAATTCGGAAATTTAGCACTTAAGTTCGGCTCGGGAAAAAATTGTGCCGGCAAATCCTGTACTTGTCCGTACAGGTTAGGTTCGCCGCACCAAACATCATGATAAACAACCGCATCAGCAACCACAAAATCCCCTATTTCCAGCGTGCTGTCCAAACCGCCGGAAATTCCGATATTCAACAGCAAATCAGGCTGAAAATTTTCAAGCAGCAACGCCGTTCCCAGCGCCGCATTGACCTTGCCCGTGCCGCAGACGACGGCCACAACATCCATATTGTTTAATTTGCCGCCATAAAAATTTAAATGATGTATTTTTTCAATTTTCAAATCAGACAACGAACCGGCAAAAAGTTCCAATTCTTTTTGCATGGCCAAAATAATTCCAACTTTATTCATATCTTCTTCTCCGTTGCTCATTATACAAGACTTCATGGAGATTTCAACTTTTTTCTTCTTTGTGAGCTCATCGGTATTGACAAAATGAACAAAAAGTATTAGTATCGTAATGTTTAACTTATATTACTTACATACATATGATGAATAAACTGAAAATGGAACAAGATGCAATGCGTAAAGCAACACCTGTTGCACGCAAGTGGATGTACACTCAGACTGCCAAGAAAGGACGACCTTTTGCCGAATGCGAGGATGAGTTCATGGAGATTATGGGAATTGAGGACAGGCTCTACAGAAACATGAAGGATGCCCTCATTGCCCACATCAGCCGTCACGGTCTCAATGCTCTGGCTTTGACCTATTTTGATGAGTTTAAGCAGATTAACTACTTTGATAAAAACAAGTATCAAAGTCTCTTATCCAGAATCAGAAAGGCCTATGTTCAGAACGACGGTGACCGCAGCCTGGAGTATCTCATTGCAAAAATTACCGAGTTTTTGAACAAAATCACGGATTTAAACAGAGTTGCATATGAGATGCTGATGAACGGTCAAAAGGCTGACTTCAACGCATGGTCCGACAAGGTTGTGCTGCGAGACAACATCTTTGAGGAAAACAAACAATTTCTCAAACAGGCGCTGCATCATCTTGAAATGCTCGAAAAGAACAATGTCAAGATGGGTGTGCCCGAGATTCGTTTGTTGCTCTATCACAAGGAAGGTTGCCGCCGTGAGAAACTTTACCGTCGCACCGAAGAGTGGATTCTCCGCCTCTATCACCAGCTTAACAAAGAAGAACGACAGAGCGTCTATCATGACATCTGCACCTTCATTAAAGAGTTGGTCCCTGAAGTCGGATATATTTCACCGATGATGGCGGAATTTATCTTCGGAAACGGTTTTCTCAGTCAGGCCAGCCGTGATCTTCTGGTCAGCGTCTATCCGACTATCAAGAAGCTTTCCATGAGCCCGATTATCCGTGTCCGTTTGGAACACTTCGTCGAGAACACGGAAAAGCATCTGAAAGCCGGCACACCGATGACGGAAACCGATACCTTCACGATGGAACTTGCACAGATGTACGCTCCTGAGCTGATTACACCCGCTCTTAAGTCCCTCTGGGATGAAACACTGAAGTAAATGCATCTCAACCAAACTCAAACCCCGTTGCCGTCGGCGATGGGGTTTTCCTTTTTTAAAAACTAGACCTTCGTTTATCTGTCCTTGAAAAATGACGCCGCAATCATAAATCTTTTGTGTTCCGATAATGACGACAGCGAAATAAGCAATTATCTTCAAAGCCGCAATATAGGAACCGCAGCTGTTAAAATGCTTTATAAGATAATTTTTTATACGTAACCAATATTATCTTACGGCATTGATAAAAACCAGCGGCAGGTCTTCTTTATGTTTGCTTATCTGAAATATACATATTTGTTTTTCTTTTAGCACATAAAAAGACGGAAGAGAGCAGTATAACCCTGCTCTCTTTTTTTTTGAAAATAAAATAACAAAGGCATAACCGCAAAAAAGACTTTGCAAATCAGATAAAACGATTATGATATAATCAGTAAAGGATGAACCATGAAATTTTGTCGTTTTTTAATATTACTGCTTTTCTTGGCTAAACCCGAAGTTGCCCGCGCCGAAGAAGCGGCAAAGTTGGCCTTCAGCCCTGATTTGATGGAATCGCTTGAAAAGTGCTTGCCGTACCAAGAAAATTTGTCCGGATTAAATCCTGAAATTTCTTCATTCTTTTCGCCGGCTTTGAAAAATGTGCCGATGCAGATTATTATGTCGGTCAACGGTCGCGATGAAAAAAACTTATGCCAAATTTCTTTTGAGCAAAAAATCTTAAACATGGGCACTTCACTGGCCGAATGCAACATCACCGACGAACAGCGCGAAGCTTTGCTGATTGCCATGAAAGACACCTCAAAAAATCAATATACCGATACCTTTGAAATTCAAAAGGGCACGCTCGGTAAAAACGGCAAACCTGTTCAAATGACGCTGACCGGCGATTTGCTGTATATTGTTTATCATAAAATCTTAAACACATCTTGCGTTTATAATAAACCGGCGGCGGAAAAGGCTGCCGCAATTACCGATCTGGAAATGCCGGACGCCGACAAAACGGCGCCTGATATTGAAGAAAATCAGGAAGAAGAAGACGTTCAATACGATGTCTTTACACCGGCGTTTATGAAATCTTGGCAGGTATGCAAAGCAGACAAAGCGGAATACAACGATGAAAACGATAAGACGCAAACCGTTGAGATTATCGGTATGGATAATCGTGTCTGCCATGTTAAATTTGCAGACTTTGATTTGCGTATTCCGGCGGATATTTTATCGAATATCCATAGTTTCTCAGACTTGACGGCACTTTTGAAAAACAAAGATATTGCCAAATATGACCACCAGCCGGATTACATTTATGACGGGTTGATTTATGCGCTGGATATGTGTTCGCAAAAAAGAGATTACAACGGCGTTGAAGAAACTTCTCAAAACGACAACATTACCTTCACCAAAGGCATGTATGCCGAATATATGAATCAGCAATGCGTCATTTATCTGCAAAACGAAATTGATATCGACGGCAGCATCACCGATTACGGCGTCCGCTGCTTCTTAAGCGATAAAGTCATTAAAGAGCTGGAACCGTATTTTAAGGATTTGATTGAAAAATACGGACGTAAACGGATGTTTACCGAAAACGGCCAGGTTCAGATTCGCAAAGCGGAATTTAATGAAGAAACCCATAAGGGCGACTTGGCCTTAATGTTTTATTTACAACAAAACGGCTACTGTAAACACAACAAAGAACAATAAGAAAAGACCGTTGCCCCATTGAGCAGCGGTCTTGATCTTTCAGGTTCGTCATGACAATCAATGGCGGCATTTCTGAGCCCCCAAACCGTGGAAGGTTCCGTCACTGCCGATTCGCAGGCACTGCCGGCGGTTCTTGCGCGCCTTGGTATAAGATGCATGCACCCAACCGTCATTAGGCCCGAGCTCCGGATGGTGGTGTTCCAATATCAACTGGTCAAACTCCAGATTTACCCTGATCCAATCGGCCAGCGTGTAGTTATCAACGCCGTAAATTTCAAAGTCTGCCGCCTCACATTTTTTATGCTGTGATGTCGGGCTGCTGCCTTTGACAACGCTGTTAACGGCCGGCGAGCGGTATCCTGAGCTGACTTTGACCGGTTTGCCGAAATGTTCGCGCACCGGCTGCAGGATATTTTCACACACATAGCGCAATCTGGAAATACCGGCTTCATCAGGAACATTGTACATTTTGTGTGCCGTTGCCGTGTTTGAATTGACGAGCTCCCACAACGAGAAGTTTTTGCTCAGCGGGTACTTCCTCTGACCGGCCTCAACCGTCAAATTCAAGCGGCGATTACCGTTCTCGACATAAGTCAGATGTACCCACGGAAAATCAAAGTTTTCCAACAGCACCACATCATAAGGCAGATGTGCGTCAATATAGTTTGCCACGTCCTGGCTCTTGATACCCTCAACCCGAAAATCGACGGCACAGCAGTTGAAGTGTTCCGACTCCGGACACAAATCCAAGTACCGATTCAAACCGGGTGACACATAGCCGCGCAACACAATCACCGGACGGGCATAAAAATCACGCACCGGCTGTAACACATTTTGACAGATTGCCTGCAAACGCTGAATGCCTGCGGCGTTAGGGACGTTGTACACACCATGCTCTTGAGCCACCGAATGCTCACAGAATTCGCTTAATACGAAGTTAGGAGAAAGGCGATACGCCTGAAGCTCCTCGTAACCTAGCTTTTTCATAATTGTAGGGAATTAATAGTTCAACATTACCATCAGTTATACCTTAACCGTTGATAATTGTCAACTTTTTTGTCAAAGCCATGATTGAAAGGTAAATGATTCGTTGGCACTCAAATTACCACGAACCGCCGCCCCCGCCGCCGTGTCCGCCGCCGGAAAAGCCGCCGCCTCCGCCGCTTGAATAGCGGACACCGCCGTTATTGACCGAAGGTTTAGTTGCAGACAACAATGACGACGCAAAGGAATCAAACGCATCTGCCGTCAAAGCGGTACCGGTGTACCATTCCGGCTGTGCCGTCATTATATTCTCAAACCGGCTTATCCACTTATCCGAAACGCCCAAAATATAGGCATACGGCAACACCTCGTAAAAATATTCCGGATTTTCTTCCACCATTGTTTCCAAGCGCTTTTTTTCCGCCACTTGGATAAACTTTTTCAGCCCCATCAGCCGGCCTTTCATCTGGCGTCCGAGGTGGTTCAGTTGCGGCAGTTGTATATAGCACACCGTTGTAACCGCCAGACCGAACACGCCGAAAATAACCTGCATTAAATTGCTTTGATCAATCTGATGCACCATTTCAATCATCGCCGCATACAGCGTGACCAACATAAACGCTATCGGCACCAGACATTTAACCATAAAATTAACGCAAGAAATACCGAGCTGACGCAGCATAATCAGCACCCCGGCCATCATCATGATATTTCCGAAATATTCGCCCATATTATGAACACCGATGTAATAGTGGCAAAACGCAAACATGGTCAGCGCCAACACGCCCAAAATAAACAAAAACATCAGACAGCGCATTTTAAAATTAACGGAGATCGCCGAGAAAAAGCGCGTTTTAGAACCGTTAAGCGAAGACACGATGCGGGTACATTCTTTATAAAAACGCGGCGATTTTTCCAACCCGCTTTGGGTGATGGAAGTTATACCGTAAGTGGCATATTCGGGAAACAGCGCGTCCATAAATTTCTGCGCGGCAGCATCACCGCCGTCATAGTCTTTGACTTTTTCCAGCGTAAACCCCTTATAACGCTGATTGATAATTTTCAGATACCCCTGCTGTGCCAACGCAATAAGCAAAGCAACAAGGCTCTTAGTGGTTACTTTTTCGGTGCAAATCAGCTCCGCCTCGCGCACATAAATTTCTTTCGGCGGCTTAAAGGTAACAACCGGCACAATGTGGCTGTCTTTACCGTATAAAAACCAAACGGCAAAAGACATCATCGTGAGCATTACTATTGCTAGCAACACCCACACGGCTATCGGATTATCATTCACCGAAAAATAATTCTGCGGCACTTCCAAACGCAAAGTTATTCCCTGATACGGCAACAAAACTGCCGTTGTTTCGCCGCTGATTATATGATCGCTAACGGTAAACAGGGCACCGTCCTTAAACCCGACAGTGCCGTATTTACCGATGGAAATCCCAACCTTTGAGGCATCAAACGGCGCAGGCATTTCAACATAAAACCGTACTTTTTTAATGTTTACCGGCCAACGCGTCCCGATAATATTGTAATAAAACTCATCACGACGCCCGTAAAGCTGGTGCTTATAGGAAATAATATACCGTTGCCGTCCCGACACCAGCTGCTGTGCCGAGCCGATTTTAACCCGTAAATACGAGTTATACGCTTCCGCGGTAAAAGTATTATCAACGTGAACATCCGTGATTTTGCTGTCTTTTAAATCAATATCTCTGAATATACCGTGTGCCGGCTGCGAAAAATCAGCCCAAATCGCTTCCTGCACTTCAACCAGTCTGTCGCGATTAACCTTTAAAAACACTTCATAATTTTCAATATCAAAGGTTTCGGCATGCGCCGACAAAGCGAGAAAAACACTCAAAACAAAAATAACGAAGTTCAACACTCTTTTAAGCATTAAAGTTCAACCTTGATATTGGCTCTTTCATTTTCATCAATGGTATACATTTTGGCCTTTTCAAAACCGAACAATTTCCCGATTAAATTGCTTGGAAAGGCCTCGAGAAACGTATTCAGCTCGCGCACCGTACCGTTATAATATTTTCGCGACTGCGCAATATCGTCTTCCACGCCTTCCATTTGTTGCATCAAAGTCGTGTAGGTTTGATTGGCTTTCAAATCCGGATAATTTTCGGCCACCGCCGTAATTTTGGAAAGCACCTGTCCCAATTGCTGATTGGCATCAATTTTTTCATTATTCGAAAGGGTTGAATATTCCTTGGTGCGAAGCGCGGTCAGTTCGTTCAAAAGACTTTTTTCGTATTGCGAATAGCTTTTGACGCATTCAATCAAATTCGGCACCAAATCCCAGCGTTTTTTTAAATAAACATCCATGGTTGCAAACGCTTCCTGCACATAGTTGCGGCAGGAAATTCCCTTATTGTAACCATACATCACATACAGCAATAATGCTGCAACAATCAAGATTATCCAAGTCAACATCGCTCATCTCCCTTCGCATATCCTAAAACAAACAAACCGGAAAGTCTATATTTTATTTAACTTAAAAAAAAGAGCACCGGTTCGGTGCTCTTTTTTTCAATCGGAAAACGATTATTTTTTCATAATCGCAACACCCGGAAGCTCTTTGCCTTCCATCCATTCCAAGAAGGCACCGCCGGCCGTTGAAATATAGGTGAATTTATCGGCCACACCGGCACTTGCCAAAGCGGAAACGGTATCACCGCCGCCGGCAACCGTTGTCAATTTACCCTCTTGGGTTAATTTTGCCGCATATTGTGCCACTTCGTTGGTTGCCGCATCAAACGGCTTCAACTCAAATGCGCCGAGCGGACCGTTCCATACCAAAGTTTTGCAACCGTCCAATTTCGCTTTGATTTCAGTAACCGTCTTTTCACCGACATCAAGCAACGTACCGCCTGCCGGAATGTTATCCAACGCAACGGTTTTGTGTTCGGCATTAGCGGCAAATTCAGCAGCCCAAACCAAATCTGACGGCAAGATAATTTCGCAATTATGTGCCTTCGCCGTGGCTAAAATTTCTTTAGCGGTATCCAGCATATCCATCTGTACCAAAGAATTGCTTTCATTAATGCCGTCAACACCCAAAA
Source organism: Alphaproteobacteria bacterium (assembly GCA_017960745.1). Classification (GTDB taxonomy): domain Bacteria; phylum Pseudomonadota; class Alphaproteobacteria; order RF32; family CAG-239; genus RUG410. The sequence continues at coordinate 8,792 of JAGCYN010000086.1, forward strand.
CTTTCAGGAAGGTGTGCGCCATACCGCCGGAAATGACCAACTTATCAACCTTTTTAACCAGATTGTTCAACAAATCTAACTTGGTTGAAACTTTAGAACCGCCGACAATCGCCATCAACGGACGATTCGGGTTATTCAAACCGCTGGTCAAAGCGTTCACTTCTTCAGCCATCAGCAAGCCCATTGCCGACGGTAAATTTTGTGCCGCTGCCACCATGGAAGCATGCGCACGATGTGCCGTTGAAAACGCATCGGAAACATAAGCATCGGCAACTTTAACCAATTCTTTGGCCCAAGCTTCGTTGCCTTTTTTCTCTTCATCATAATAACGCAGATTTTCCAGCAACAAAACTTCATCAGCCATCATTTTGTTAACGGCTTCCTGAACTTTCGGACCGATACAATCATCAACAAAAACAACCTTGCGGCCTAAAGCCTTTTCCAATTCCGGCGCCACATGAGAAAGCGAATTTTTAATATCGCCCTTGCCTTCCGGACGGCCGAAGTGTGAAATCACCACAACTTTTGCACCCTTGTTCATCAAAGTTTTGATGGTCGGCACCGTACGATCAATACGAGCAGTGTTTGTCACATGAAAATTTTCATCCATCGGCACATTCAAATCGGCACGCAACATCACGACTTTACCGTTTAAATCACCTAAATCATCAATTGTTTTATATTCCATCTTCCTATCCTTAATATAAAATATCCCTGCCAAAAAACGCAACTTGACAACCAAGGACGTTTGTTTGACAGGGATGTAAAAAATTAGCCGTTAACTTTTGCCATATGAGCAATTAAGTCAAGAACTTTGTTGGAGTAACCCCATTCATTATCATACCAGCTGATAACTTTAACGAAAGTATCCGTCAACTGAATACCGGCTTTGGCATCGAAAATGGAAGTATGAGCATCACCCAAGAAGTCAGAAGAAACAACGGCATCTTCGGTATAACCTAAAATACCCTTCAATTCACCTTCCGAAGCTTTCTTCATGGCAGCGCAAATTTCTTCATAAGTAGCCGGCTTAGCCAAGTTAGCTGTCAAGTCAACCACATAATCATCCAAAGTAGGAACACGCATCGACATACCGGTCAATTTACCGTTCAAAGCCGGAATAACTTTACCGACAGCTTTAGCAGCACCGGTAGAAGACGGAATGATGTTGCCGGAAGCAGCACGACCGCCGCGCCAATCTTTAACGGACGGACCGTCAACGGTTTTTTGTGTTGCTGTTGTCGAGTGAACGGTTGTCATCAAGCCTTCTTTAATGCCAAAAGTATCATGTAAAACTTTAGCAATCGGGGCTAAGCAGTTGGTTGTGCAAGATGCGTTGGAAACGAACTGTGTGCCTTTAACATAAGAATCGGTGTTAACACCGCAAACAAACATCGGTGTATCATCTTTAGACGGTGCAGACATAACAACATATTTTGCACCGGCATCAACGTGACCTTGAGCCTTTTCTTTTGTCAGGAACAAACCTGTAGATTCAACAACATAGTCAGCACCGACTTCGTTCCACTTCAAATCAGCCGGATTCTTTTCAGCCGTAACGCGGATAGCTTTACCGTTTACAACCAATTTGCCATCCTTAACTTCAACCGTACCTTTGAACTTGCCGTGCATTGTATCATACTTGAGCATATAAGCCATGTAATCAACATCAATCAAATCGTTAATACCAACAATTTCAATATCATTTCTTTCTTGAGCAGCGCGGAACACCAAACGTCCGATACGACCGAAGCCGTTAATACCTACGCGTACAACCATGTTATTATCTCCTAAAATACTGATGTGCGGACAGCCCCGCACGGGCATAGCGTTTTAAAAACTGCCCATAATTTAGCAAAAAAGATAAAAAATTCAAGCAAAATCTTTATTCCTGTGTTTTTGTTTGACAACAAGCCGTATCTGTGCTACTTTTCGGGCGATATACTTTCTATTGTCAAACTATAAATACAATCATTATGGAAGTTGAACTGGGTGCGCCGTGTTTCCGCGCTGTCGTACGCACAAAGCCGCAGCTGAACAACGACCGAACCGAAATCGTCTTTCAGGCCGTTTTCCGCCGCAGCCGCACACACCGTGAATTCACCGCAGAAATCAACTGCCGTGAACAAGCGGACAGCGGTCAGGCTTTACTTGAACTGAGACCCGGTGACGAAGCATACATCTCGCCCAACGGTGATGATGCCTGCAACGTCATCAAACACAACAGGCTGATGCGTTGGCTCTTGTTGGCACTGACTTAAAAAATCCCCTGCTTTCTGCAAATGAACGCGGGGATTTGTCGTTTTCAGCAAAAATTTGGTTGTTTTTTTCAACTGATGA
>JAGCYN010000087.1 GCA_017960745.1 Alphaproteobacteria bacterium
ATTGGTAAACGGGCGGTTGGTTTGATTGGCGCCGTTCAAACCGGGTGCCAAACCGACAATCAGTATTTGCGCGTCCAAACTGCCGAAAGATTCCACCGGTCCGTTATAATAGGTCGGAAATTTTTGTTGGTTTTGCCGGCGGAATTCCAATAATCGCGGGCATTTGTTACAGCTGAAATCAGGACAATGAAACATTTTTTTCTCCTCTTGATTTTTATCATAGCGTTTTTTTTAAGGCTGTCATTATTTAAATTTTGTTTTTCACGGTTATATAGACAATCGAACGTTAAACATTATCAAACATTTATAAATGGAGAAATGAAAATGAAAAAGTTTTTATTGTTATCCGGTGTTGCCATGCTTTTTGCCACTCAGTCGGAAGCAATGCAATGGAACCGAAATATCGTCGATCCTTATATGGGCGTGGATTATGTTTATTCGCGTGCGCATCACGGCGGTTTGGCCAAGGGTGCTAAAGAAAACTATAATTCGCCGAAATTTAATCTCGGTATGGAAATGTATCGAAATTGGTCGATGGAGTTTTCTTATCAGATGTCACCGAGATTGAAGAGTTACGCCGAAGCTGCCGATCGGCACATTAAAAACAGCTTTCAGGCATATGCACTGGATATGTATGGCAAATATCCGATAATGTGCAGCAATGTTGGTGCCTTGGCAACCATCGGAACTGCAATTTATAATGCCCGTTTCAGAGGTTTGCCAGATAAAAGTTTTACGCGTGTCGGTTATCGTATCGGTGCCGGATTGCAATATGACTTTGCAACGCATTTTGCCGCGCGCGTGGTCGGCCGCTATTCTTATGTCGGTTCAGAGCGTTTGAATAACTTAAAAGAAGTAACGGTCGGTATGTTATATCGATTTTAAGCTTTTATGATGACAAAGTCCGCTGTTACGGCGGACTTTGAAATTATTGCGCTGATAAATCGATAATTTTGAAACTCGGGTACGAACTGCCTTTTTTATATTTATGTTCGGCATCTTTGACGGCCTGAATAAACAATTCTTTAATTTTAACCATTTGATTATCACGCATAATCGTTTCTTTGCCGAGATGACGCAACACGTCAAAACCCTGTTCGCCGGCACCGACAAAAGGATCAACGGCACAAACGATAATATGTTCCGGATGCAACGGTTTGCCTTCTTCATTTAAAAGAGCATCACCGTTGATGTAAATTTGTTTAATGTGGCCTTCATTATTTTCATCACAAAAACAGCTGTATGCAAGGTTTTGCGAACATTGCAAAAAGCGGGTATTGCCGTCTTTTTGGATATAACGATTACGCACGGCGTTTTCAAAAACCGCTTTTAATTCCGCCGGATGAACGGCAACGGTTTGTAACGGAACGTCTGCCGAGAAAGCGCGTTCGAGATTGTAATGGGTGAGCATTTTACCTTCCTCATAACGCAACGCATGAATAATGTAGCCGGTTGAAAGAATGCCGATAGTAGCGTGTGCCGCTTCTTTCATCACATCGGTAATAAAAGTGCCCAAAGGCGAGGGCGCGGCGTAGTTGCGCTCTAAGTTCAGGGTGCTGCGGGCAATCGGAATATTTAAACCGCTTTTTTCTTCGTATTCGACAACGTCCGGTTCAAAAATTTTGTGCATTTCAAAGGCTTTGCAGCTTAATTCTTCTTGTTTGCTGATGGCGGTTTTGTGGGCGGCAATTTGCATTTTCAAATGCCACATGGTGCGGCTGAAAGCCTGCGGATAGTAGATTCTGTATTGTGCATCCGGTGCAACCAACGAATGTTCATGACCGCCGATGACCAAGTCAACCGGTAATTGATGTTGCCGGGCTAACTCACAAATCTTGCGGCTGCTCGGTTCCAACGCGTGATTCAGTACAATCAGCGCATCCGGTGCAATATACTTGATGGTGTCTTCAAGTTCCAAAAACGCACTCGGAATGTCCACCAGCCGAATGCCGTAGCGTTGCAAGCGAATTTGGTTGATGCAGAATGCCGTCACCATAATTTTTTTGCCGTTGATATTCAGAAGAATATACGGATCTACCCATTTCGGGTAAGTACCGGATTTGTTATTGCGCAAGTTGGCACACAAAATGTGGATATTGGCTTTATTGAATTGCGAAGCCGTTTCCTGTAAAAAAGCAAAATCTTTGTGGTTGAAACCGAAATCGTTGTTACCGACGGCAATGACGATTTTAGCTTCCGGCAACTGCCGCCGCAATTTAAGGTAGCTGTCCACGCAAAGCTGGCGGTCATAAATTCCCTTAAACAAATCGCCACAATCCAAAATCAGAGCCCCGCGTCCGTGCGGTTTGGCGTTGGCGATAATTCCGGAAAATAAGCAACAAAGCTTCCGCGCTTCCTGATGGGAATCGGTTAAAGCAAAAATATCAATGTCATTATCTTGTGCATTCATTTTTTTTATCTTTTGACGTTCTTCAAAATACAGATATTTTAAATTTTATCAATAGAAATTTAAAATCGATGTGATATATTGCATAAAACGGGGGAAAACAGATGAAAAAAATACTTTTGACGGCGCTTCTTGCCACGATGACGGCTTGTGCGCAGGGAAATTATCATTTGACGGTTGATAATAATTTGGGACGCTATCATGGGCAAAGTATTTATTTCAGAAGCAATATGCGCAGCAATTATGCCGGACAAATCAGACGCGTTTTGAGCAATAAATTTGCTCAAATCGGCATGAAAACGGCAACCTCCGCCGAAAGTGCTGATTTTATTGCTATTTTTGATATTGAAACTTTTTATCGGCAGGACGGTTCGTATAAAAACACCTCTTACGCCAACACCATCGGCGATACACCGTTGTTTACGTCTGAGGAAGATTCACAGTCGTTGGCATACACCGGTAATGCAAACATAACGGTCAATCGCACCAAGACTTGTTTCACGGTCAATATCGGTCGTCGGGATACCTCGAACGTCTTATATAATTCGTCGTTTTGTGCGTACGGTGTGATTGATGCCGAAGATATGTTACCGATGATTACTAATGTTTATGAGCAATATGCCAATTATACGGCAACCGACATCAGTTTGCAGTGTTTGAGTGATGAAAATAATCAGTTTTCATGCCAGGCGGTTCGCGATCCGAAGCAGGCGTTTATCAACTCATTATGGATTGAAAATCAAATACTTGATGATGTAAATTAAAGTTTTAGTAAACGTTTTTTAGCGGCTTTATATTCTTCCTCGGAGAGCAAATTGTCGTTTTTGAGTTGCGCCAATTTTATCA
>JAGCYN010000088.1 GCA_017960745.1 Alphaproteobacteria bacterium
GAAAATGACACGTTGCAGATTCAATCGCCGTCGCTGAACAAAAAATTAAATGATATTGCCGCCCAAAAAATACAATAAATCAAACGGCATAACAGCCCATAAAAAAATCCCCGACGTATGCGGGGATTTTTTATAAGCGTCCAATCTTTTAAGCGTTACCGAAAGGATTAATATCTTCCTCTCTGGCAACCGCACGCAAATCAAAGAAATTCAAAATCGGTACGGCAACATAAATTGAAGAAAAAGTACCAATAACCACACCGGCCGTAATAACAAACGCAAAACTGCGCAACGCATCACCGCCGAAAACTAACAAGGCAACTGACGCCAACAAAGTCGTCAAGCTGGTTAAAATCGTACGCGAAAAGATATCGTTGATACTTTTATTCAACAAATCGTATTGCGGCATTTTCTTGAATTTTTGCAGATTCTCACGGATTCGGTCATATGTTACGACCGTATCATTTACCGAATAACCGGCCAAAGTCAGAATAGCGGCAATGGTTGTCAGGCTGAATTCAAAGTGGAACATTGAAAGCAAGCCCACAACAATGATAATATCATGGAACAAGCCAAGCAATGCGCCCAAGGCAAAACGCCACTCAAATCTGAAGCCGACATAAAGGCTGATGGCTACACACGCAAAAATACAGGCCAAAATACCCGATTTTTTGAGTTCATCACCAACTTGCGGACCAACCGATTCAACGCGTTCAAACGTAAAATCGTTCCCCAAAATTTCTTTGATTTGATTAACCGCAATGCGCTGACTTTCTTCGTCGGCGTTATTGGCTTGCGCTCTGATCATCAGCTGTTCATTGCTGTTGCCGATAGATTGCAGCGTCAATTCATCCAATTTTAATGCCGAAAGTTGTGATCTTACTTTTTCAACATCAACCGGTCCGTTTTTGCTGCGAACGTCAATCAAGGCACCACCGGAAAAGTCAATACCGTAGTTAAAGCCCTTGATTGCAATGCTGACGATTGAAACAACAATCATCAAAATTGAAAAAGCATAAGCGATTTTACGACCTTTCAAAAAGTCAATCGTTGTATCTTTAATAATCCATTTAAACATCTTCATCTTTTTTATCCTTATCTTATAACGGTAACTTTGTCGGCTTAAATTTTGCCATCCATGCTTCAACCATCAAACGGCTGACCGTCACGGAGGTAAACATTGAAACCAAAATACCGACGGTCAGGGTAACGGCAAAACCGCGTACCGGACCGCTGCCGAAATAAAACAGCACGGCCGCTGCCGCCAAGGTGGTTAAGTTTGAATCGACAATGGTACGATAGGCTTCGGTAAAGCCGACCGAAATAGCGTCACGAATGGAACGACCGCGATTAACCTCTTCTCTGATGCGTTCAAAAATCAAAATATTCGCATCAACCGCCATACCAATGGTCAAAATGATACCGGCAATACCCGGCAACGTTAAAGTCGTGCCGATAAAGCTCATAATGCCGAGCATAATCGCCAAGTTCAAAAACAGCGTGACGTCAACCATCAAACCGAATAAGCCATAAGCCAAAATCATAAAGACAATAACGGCGGCAAAACCGACGATGGAAGCAACCATACCATCATGAATGGAATCGGCACCCAAACCGGCACCCACCGTTCTTTCTTCCATAACTTCCAACGGCGCCGGCAATGCACCGGAACGCAACAACAATGCCAAATCATTAGCGGATTTGGTGGTAAAGTTACCGGTAATCACACCGCTGCCGCCGGTAATAGCGCTTTGAATGTTCGGGGCTGAAATAACTTCGTTATCCAAAACAATTGCCAATCTTTCGCCGACGTGATTGCTGGTTACTTCAGCAAATTTACGGCCGCCGATGGTATTAAAACGGAAGCTGACAACCGGTGCACCGTCTTGGAATGCTACACGGGCATCGGTCAAGTTTTCACCGCCTACCACCGGTTTTTTCGTAATCACATACTGCTCACCTTCCGAACCGCTTATAATTCTGGAAGTCTTGCTGAGTTTACCGCGTTTAGCCTGTGTAACGGAAGTGGTCTCATCAACCAGGTGGAAAGACATTTTGGCGGTTTTACCGAGCAAAATCTTCACGCTGTCCGGATTTTGCACGCCCGGCAACTGAACCAAAATACGATCAGAACCTTGTCCTTGAATAATCGGTTCTTTGGTACCCAACTCATCAATACGACGACGAACGATACTGATGGACTGATCAATAACGCGGCTCTTTAATTCGGCCATCGCCTGGTCATTATATTGAAGTGTTACCACGCCTTCGCCGTTTTCGTCTTCATTAACGACTAAGCCGGTATCCAATTTACGAAAAGCTTCTTTCGCTTTATCGCGTGCCGCATAATCGGCTATTTTTACCGTCACGCCGTTTTTGTTGGAATCCAAATTCTGGTAACGGATTCTGTGTTCACGCAAAGAAGTGCGGACGGAATCTTCCAAAGTGGACATTTTGTCTTTCATCACATCGTCCATTTTAACTTGCAGCAGCAAGCTGGAACCGCCTTGTAAATCCAATCCCAAATTAACCGGTTGCCACCACTTTGGCAAATGCGTTTTATCCGGCACAATATTCGGAACGGCAAAGAAAATGCCGACCAAACAAACCGCAATAATGAGCAGAACTCTTTGAATTGACAACTTATACATTTTCTATTCCTTTATTTTTTCTTTCCCTTGGTTTTCATTTCTATGCTTTTTGTTTCTTTGGCAACCGCCTTGGCCGGCGTTTCGACCACACCGCTGACAGCCAGACGATCAATCCGAACAATGACACCGGCGGCAATTTCCAAAGCAATGATTTTATCTTCAATTTTAGAAATTTTGCCATACAAACCGCTGTTGGTTACAACATTGTCGCCGACTTTCAGCGCTTCAACCATGGCCATGTGTTCTTTAACCCGTTTTTGCTGCGGTCTGATTAACAGAAAGTAGAAAATCAGCAAAATCAGTGCCAACTGCAAAAAAGTGCCTCCGGCGGCAGAACCATCTATTAAAGCCGGCTCTGCAGCGGCATAAGCATCATTTATAAACATTTCAGTCTCCTTTTTTTCACATAAGTATGTAGGTAGTTTTATACCATAATGTCAATAGAAAAAACTAAAAAAACAAGTTATTAACGGATTTTTACAAATAAAACGCCGTTTACGGCAGATAGCTGCGCGGATTAACGGCTTTTTTGCCTTGACGAACCTCAAAGTGGAGTTGCGGCGAAGTCACACTGCCGGTACTGCCGACGGTGGCAATTTTTTCGCCGCGCGTGACCTTCTGTCCTTTTCGAACCAACAGCTTGTCATTGTGTGCATAAGCTGTAATCCAGCCATCATTATGCTTAATTAAAATCAAATTGCCGAAGCCTTTCAGCTCATTGCCGGCATAAGCCACCGTACCGCCGTCGGCGGCCACCACCGCCGTTCCCAAAGCGGCTTTAATATTGATGCCGTCGTTTTTGCGACCGCTGCCCAAATTGCCATAGCCGGAAATAATGGTGCCGCGAACCGGCCATACGAATTTGCCGGTACGATTTTTAACCGGTGCACTGCTTGCCGGCGCGCTATAAGTTTGCTTGGCGGCAACCGAAGAAGTGCTTGCAACACTTGTCTTTTGCGTATTGGAAGCGGTTTTGGCTGCCGAAGATACCGTTGCCGCCGGTGCCGCGGAAGAAACCGAGGCCGGTAACAGCAATTTTTGCCCGACCGATAAAGAATACGGTGTTTTCAAATTGTTGATTTTGCTCAAAGTGGTAATATCCACGTTATATTGGCGCGAAATGCCGTATAAACTCTCGCCGCGTTGTACCGTATGATAATGCTTGGCCGGCAGACGCAGTTTTTGCCCGACATAAAGCGTGTAAGGCGCCACCAAACGATTGGCATTGATTAAATCTTTAATCGGCACGTTGTAACTGCGGGAAATACTGTACAAAGTATCCCCTTTTTTTACCGTAATCGTCCCGCTTCTGCCCCACCAGTTCATTGCCGAACAAGCGCTGACAAAAGCCGTCAACAGCAATATGCCGATAATTTTTTTCAACAATTTACTCCATTATTGCCCTTAATTTTAACCGCAAAAGATTTATTTTTAATTAAAAGTGCGCGGCAATGAAATCGACTATTGATTTTTTGCGGCGGATTGTTATTATGCGTTAAACAAAAAACGGAAAAAAGATGGCAAAACAAACGGAAATACTGCGCGAACTGACCGAAAATGAATATAAATACGGCTTTACGACCGATATCGAAGCCGATGTGGCACCGCGCGGTTTAAATGAAGATATTATTCGCCTGATTTCCGCCAAAAAAAACGAGCCGGAATGGCTGTTGGAATGGCGGTTAAAAGCCTATCGTTATTGGCTGACGATGACCGAACCGCACTGGGCTAAATTACAATACGAGGCCGTCGATTTTCAAAACCTGAGTTATTACGCCGCACCAAAGCAAAAAGCCAAACCGAAAAGTCTGGCCGAAGTAGATAAAACTTTGCTTGAAACCTATAACAAACTCGGCATTCCGCTTAAAGAACAGGAAGCATTGGCCGGCGTGGTGGCGGTTGACGCGGTATTTGACAGCGTTTCGGTAGCCACCACTTATCGAGCACGTTTGGCCGAACAGGGCATCATTTTCTGCTCAATTTCCGAGGCTATTCAAAATCATCCCGATTTAGTGCGCCAATATCTCGGTTCCGTGGTGCCGTACACCGATAATTTCTATGCCTGTCTGAATTCCGCCGTGTTTACCGACGGCTCTTTTGTGTATATTCCGAAAGGCGTCAAATCGCCGATGGAACTATCCACGTATTTCCGCATTAACGCCAAAAATACCGGTCAATTTGAACGCACGCTGATTGTGGCCGAAGATGACAGCTATGTTTCCTACCTGGAAGGCTGTACCGCACCGCAGCGCGATGAAAATCAGCTGCATGCGGCAATTGTGGAAATTGTGGTAATGAACAACGCCGAGGTCAAATATTCCACCGTGCAAAACTGGTATCCGGGCGATAAAGACGGCAAAGGCGGCGTGTATAACTTTGTGAC
>JAGCYN010000089.1 GCA_017960745.1 Alphaproteobacteria bacterium
AGTTTTTGGAAAATTTCTTTCAGAATTAACAAAATAGAAATGCCTTTGACGCGTTGCGCCCCCCATTCGGCAGAAATATCTTTACAGGATATACCCCACAGTTTTTCCGTATAATCTTTGAAAAATGTTTTATAAAGGCGCACGCCGAAGCGATTGATAAAGAAATCTTCCAAGCTTTTTTCCGGGCGCTTAAAGAGTAAAGATTTGAGATACGACAACCCGATGAAAAACATTTCCAAAATGCCCAAACCGCGGATAGTGTTCCATGACAAACTGACCGGGTAATCAAAAAAACGCCTTTTATAGTAAATTCGCGTCATGCGCGGACGGTTCAGCAGCACGTTATCCGTTTTTTCCGGATCCGGTGCATCCGGCAATTTTGAAAACGGCAGATGATGTTCCAATTCTACATCATCAATGGTCGGTTTGCCTTGCAACGGCAAAATGCTTTCCCATAATTTTTGGACGCGGTCGGATTTGGTGAAAAAACGATGCGGCCCTAAATCCATTTTATTACCATCGATGTCCAAAGTTGCGGAAATACCGCCGATGTAAGAATTCTGCTCCACCAGTTGTACTTGCATATCTTTGTGTTCGGAAAGACTATACATCGCCGTCACGCCGGCAGGTCCGGCACCGATGATAATATTTTTAGTCATGATATCTTCTCCACCCGTACAGTATTGTATAAGACTACGGTAATATTTGTTTTTTCCTATCTTCGCGTCGTTTCAAAACTTCCAAGTCATGTTCGGTTGCAAGTTTGTTTAAAATTGTTTTGACCACCCAATCGATTTCTTTGTTTTCGCGATAATCGGCCGGTAAAGCAAAATTGACGCGATCATCTTTTAACAGTTTGATGGCTTTTTCTTTGTGATGGCTGTACGGCTTATAAACGGCGATGGCGTTGCCGCCGTGGTCTTTAACCATTTTCATGGACGGGATATCGGTCATTCCGTCACCGAAATAAATAATTCTGCTGTAAGGAATGCGGCGTTTGTCATCAGGCGTATATTCATTGACGGCCTTATCATCGAATTTGCCCAGTCCTTTATTGATTTTGGAGAGATATTGCACTTTGGTGGAATAATTTACCACACGCGCCGGCCAAATCGGCAATCCTTGCTCATCAAATACAAATGCACAGCCGTAAACTTCACGAATGGAACGGCGGATATCGCAACCTTCGATAATTTCTTCATAGCCCGAGGAAATAATGTAATGTTCAACGTCCAAACCTAAATATTTGCCATAGCGAATAATACGCTCAAACCATGTATCGACGCCTTTATAAAAAACGATGAACTGTCCGCAAGCCGACAACATTTCTTTGGTCAACCGAATACCTTTTTTCTCGGCAAGATACTTGAAATAATACATACTGCCGGTAATTTGATCAACGCCGTTGGTTTGTGCCCATGCATTGGCTTCTTTCCAGAAGTCGTTCGGTTTCATGCCGAGTTCCGGAATCAGCATATAATCTTGCATATACGTTGTACTCAGCGTTTCATCAAAATCATAAACTAAAGCGACTTTTGTTCTTTTCATTGAATATCCCTCTTGCTTTTTATAGATGAATAGTGTACAACGAACTCATTAAAAATTAGTCAACAAGTTATAAGAGGTAAAAAAATGGTTGCCACAACGATGGAACAATTGGTTTCTTTATGCAAACGCAGAGGTTTTATTTTTCAAAATGCCGATATTTACGGCGGTATGCAAGGCGTTTATGATTACGGACCGCTCGGTGTGGAACTCAAGAACAATTTGAAGGCTGCTTGGTGGCGCGCGATGGTTTATGAGCGCGACGATGTTGAAGGTTTGGACGCCGCCATTTTGACCAATCGCAAAGTGTTAAAATATTCCGGTCATGAAGATACTTTTTCTGATCCGATGGTAGATTGCAAAAAGTGTAAAGGTCGTTTTCGCGCTGACCACATTGACGGCAAATGTCCGGTTTGCGGTTCAACCGATTTAACCGAGCCGCGTCCGTTTAACCTGATGTTCAAAACGCAGGTCGGGCCGGTTGAAAGCGATGAAAATATTGCTTATTTGCGTCCGGAAACCGCACAGGCGATTTTTACACAATTCAAAAATGTGGTTGATTCCACCTCGCGTAAATTGCCGTTCGGTATTGCCCAAATCGGCAAATCTTTCCGTAACGAAATTACACCGCGTAACTTTATTTTCCGCGTGCGTGAATTTGAACAGGCCGAACTGGAATATTTCGTTAATCCGGGAACCGATGTCGAATGGCATGAAAAATGGAAAGAAAATCGTGTTCAATGGTGGGTAGAACAGGGCTTGAAATTAGAGCATATCCATCTTTATAAAACGCCGGATGATGATTTGGCGCACTATGCCAAAGCCTGCTACGATATTGAATATCAATTCCCGCACGGCATGGAAGAACTGGAAGGTATTGCCAACCGTCGCGACTATGATTTGGGTAACCATACCAAAAATCAAAGCGAATTTGAGCTGGAAGCACATTGCCACGAAAATTCGGAATCAACGACCAAACTCTGCATTCAAGATGAAAACGGCAAATGGATTATTCCGTTTGTGGTTGAGCCGTCTATGGGTGTTGACCGCGGCGTTTTGGCGGTGTTGACCGCGGCTTACACCGAGGAAGATTTAGGCGAGGGTAATTCGCGTATTGTGTTGAAATTGAAAAAACACTTGGCGCCGATTAAGGTGGCGATTATTCCGTTGAAGAAAAACAATGAACAAATTATGGCAAAATGTCATGAGCTGAAAGCCAAATTGATGAAACTCGGTATCGGCCGTGTGGCTTTGGAAAACACCGGTAATATCGGTAAGGCCTATCGTCGTCATGATGAAGTCGGTACGCCGCTGTGCTTAACGGTTGACTTTGAAACCATTGAACAACAGCCGGAAAGCGTGACCATTCGCGACCGTGACACCATGGAGCAAATTCGTGTTAATACCGCTGACTTAGCCGAGTATTTACGCAATTATTTCTTATAATTCGCTTATTGAAAATATAACAAAAACCTCGCTGATGATAATGAGCGAGGTTTTTATTATTCGGATTTGATTATATTATAAGATTTTTATGATATTTGCTCCGGATTTTTCTAACAACAAAAAAATCTAATAGGAAATATGATAACCATTTGTTCTGTTATTCCAACCCTTGCCAAAATAGCGATAGTTGAGATTATTTCTATCTTGTTCTCTTACTAAATCTTGGTATTTACGAAGAAAGTCCTCATAATTAGTATCTTTCAGCATATTTTTTGGGATAAGACATATATTTAGCTTTCTGCTAGTTGTTGTAAAGCTTTCAATGTTTCATCATAATACCACAATATTAAAGTTGTCCCCATTACCAACCATGGAAGCAAAATATATTTCATTTTAAGATAAAAGTTTTTTGTGCACTCAAACCATTTTCTTTTCAGTATATAACGTAAAAACAGCGGATGACCAATCCAAAAACAAAAATTAAAAAGGAATAGAATAGGAAAAAAAGGTGCAATAAAATGTAATTCGGTTATCAAGATAAATTCTATCGCTAGCAATAAATTTATCATTAAATCTATCACTTTGTATATTATTACATTTCCAGAGTCTTTAATTAGCTTATCTTCCATATTCTACTCCTTAAGTACATTTTACCTAAATTTTTCTTTATCCTCCTCATTATAAAATATATTTTTAACATTGTCAGCAAAAGAATTTATACCTTGTTTTACTATTTTTTTACCAGTAGATCCTACAGCACGCCAAAAAGGTAATTTTTCTCCAGTCAATCCTACCATATTAGCCGCCCCGTTTGCCACTAAATTAGTTGCAAAATCATTCCAATTATTTGCATATCCGGCGGAAGCATTTAATGTATCCGTAAAGGCGTTACGAACTTTATTGGCAAAAGTTGTATCCTTAAATAAGTGCATTGGTGTCGTCATTGCCCCTACGAATTCTGCACCGCCGTAAATATACGGATGGCGCTGTTGTAAATCATTTTGCAACTGTCTCACGGCATCGCGCCCCATAGCATAGTTATTCGGATTACCTGTAACAGCCGCAGTTGCTCCCATAGCCTCATCAAAATTACCCAACGTTGCGCCGGTGGTATAGCCGACTGCCGCGGCCTGCATTGCATCTCCGGTATTTCGTGCCCAGTCTTTGAATTTATCCAAAGTACTTGTCTGCTGTTGTTGCGCTTCATAACTCGGCATGGTTATATATTGTTGCGATTGTGCCGGCATTTGCAACTGTTGTCCCGATGTTGTTGTCTGCGGGGTGGGAACTGTTGAGCTTGCTACGCTCGGCGTTGTTTCATTTCCGGTGCTCCACGGTGTTTGGATTTTTTCAAACCTCGAGGTCGTACGCGCCGATGCTTGTGCTGCCTGAGGGCTCCATGGCGTCGGGGTTTGCCCCGACGTCATGGATTGTTGCTGTTCGTTATTGACGCGATCAATTTGATATTTCAACTCATCTCTGATGTGAAAATTGCTGTGATCCACCTTCGTTTTCTTGTGTTCTGTCTGTCATAATTTG
>JAGCYN010000090.1 GCA_017960745.1 Alphaproteobacteria bacterium
CGGTGTGTCCTTCCTGCCAAAAGAATTCGCGGGTGCGCAAAAACAGACGCGGACGCATTTCCCAACGCGCCACGTTAGCCCATTGGTTCAGCACAATCGGCAAATCACGATACGAATTAACCCATTTGGCAAAAGAATCGGCAATAATGGTTTCGCTGGTCGGGCGTACAATCAACGGTTCTTCCAACGGCGAGGAAGGCTTGAGCTTGCCTTCTTCGTTAACCAAACGAGAGTGGGTAACCACCGCCATTTCTTTGGCAAACCCCTCAACGTGCTCAGCTTCTTTTTGGAAGAAAGACAGCGGAATGAACATCGGGAAATAATAGTTTTCGTGTCCGGTTTCCTTAATTTTTTCATCCAAAACGCGCTGAATGCGTTCCCAAATTCCGTAGCCCCAGGCTTTCATCACCATGCAACCCGGCGATACAGAATTTTCTGCCATATCGGCTTCGGATACAACGTTTTGATACCATTCCGGATAATTTTGTTTTCTTGTTATGCGCATTGCCATCACTGTTCTCCTGTTTTTAGTTGCGCAGTTCACCGCCGGTCTTTTTGCCGACTTCGACGATGACTTTATTCATCAGATTTTCAATATCTTTATCGGTAAACGTTTGCTCAATCGGCTGGAAGGTCAGGGCGATGGCAACGGATTTTTTACCGCTCGGCAAGGTAATGCCTTCATAAACGTCAAAGATACGAACATCCGTAATGTGGTTGCGGTCGGCGTTCTTCGCCGCGGCAATAATGCTGGCTGCCGAAACGTCTTTATTGACGACAAACGCCAAGTCTTTATCCACCGGTTGGAATGCCGATAACTCCAGCTTTTTACGAGCCTTGTTCTGTGCGGCACGCGGCAACGGAATGTTGTCAACGTTTACTTCAAAGGCAACCACGCGCGATTTGATATCCATCGCCTTCAAGATGCTCGGATGAATTTCACCGAAATATGCCAACACATTTTTGCCCAAGCGAATAACGCCCGAACGTCCCGGATGATAGTAGCACGGAGCATCGGTGGTAATCTGCGGATTATCGTAAGGACCTTTGGCCGCCGCAATCACCGCTAAGGCATCGGCTTTGGCGTCAAAAACGTCATAGTCGCGCATACTGCCCGTCCAGTCTTTTTTCGCCGTTTGTCCGACACGAACACCGCTGGCAGCCTGGTGCTGTTCCAACGGATGGCGTCCGGTAAACTCCGGTCCGACTTCAAACAACGCCAAATTCGGATAACCGTGTGCGATGTTGTTTTTAACCGCCAGCAGCAAATTCGGTAAAATTGACGGACGCATTTCATCAAGTTCTTTGACAATCGGATTTTGCAGCAAGACGGCTTCCTGACCTTTGCGGAAGTATTGGGCAATTTCACTGTCGGTAAAGCTCCAGGTCACCGTTTCGTACATGCCGCGCGAAGCCAGTTCATGCTTGATGATGACGGCGTTGTGTTGTGCCGGGGTTAAAATTTCCGTCGGGAATTGGTTGTTCGGCAATGATGCGGCCGGAATTTCATCCAGACCAATCATGCGTACCACTTCCTCAATCAGGTCGTGTTCGCCTTCAATATCGCCGCGCCAGCTCGGGGCAACGGCTTTGATTTTGCCGCTTTCCATCGATACCGTGAAGCCGAGGTTTTGCAAAATCTGCATTGATTTTTCGGCGCTGACCGGCAGACCGATAAACGTTTCCAAACGTTCCGGACGCAAATAAGCCACTTGCGGCGTATAATCTTCCGAACCGACAACCGTTAATTCCGAAGCCTCGCCGCCGCAGATGCTTAAAATCAGGGCAGTGGCATAATCAGAGCCGCTGATGTTAGATTTCGGATCTACCCAGCGTTCATAACGATAACGGGAATCCGAATCAATCTGCAGATGACGTCCGGTTTTGGCAATACATTCCGGTTTGAATAAAGCGCACTCCAACAACACGTTGGTGGTGTTTTCCGAACAACCTTTTTCCAAGCCGCCCATAATGCCGCCCAAACATTGGACGCCTTCGTCGTCGCAAATGCCTAAAGCATAATCCGGTAATGCATATTCTTTTTCGTTCAAAGCCACGAATTTTTCGCCGGATTTGGCCATGCGAACGGTGATGTTGCCGGTTAATTTGTCGGCATCAAAAACGTGCAGCGGACGCGCCAAATCGTAGTTGATATAGTTGGTCACATCAACCAGCGGCGAGATTGAATGAATACCGATGGCGTTCAAGCGATCTTGCATCCATTGCGGTGTTTTGGCTTTGTTGTTGACGCCTCTGATGTAGCGACCGGTGTAGGTCGGGCACTCGTCCGGGCATTCAACGTTGATTTTAATCGGGTTGGCAAAAGAGACCGGCGTTTTGGCGATATTCAGCGGTTTTAACGTGCCTAAGCCGGCAGCCGCTAAGTCGCGAGCAATACCGCGAACGCCCAAGCATTCGGCGCGGTTCGGGGTAATTGAAACTTCAATCACCGGATCAATGTTCAACACATCGGCAGCCGGAACACCGAGCGGTGTATCAGCCGGCAGTTCGATGATGGCATCGTGTGCCGTTCCCAAACCGATTTCATCAATCGCACACATCATGCCGCAACTTTCAACGCCGCGAATGGTGGCTTTTTTCAAGCGTTCGTTAAACAGCGGAATCAGCGTGCCTTCGCGGGCAAAAATACCGATTAAGCCGGTTTTAACGTTCGGAGCGCCGCAAACAACCTGATATTTGTTGGTGCCGTCATTAACGCACAAAACGTGCAGTTTATCGGCATCCGGATGGTTTTCAACGCTGTCGAGGCGGGCGGTAATAAAATCACCGAGCTGTGCCGCCGGATTATAAATTTCTTCCACTTCCAAACCGATGCGGGTTAAGGTTTCGCCGATTTCTTCAAGCGTTGCCGTGGTGTCTAAATGCTCTTTGAGCCAAGATAATGTGAATTTCATCGTGCCAATCCTCCCTTATCGCTTAAACCGCCAATCATTGATGAGAAGTCAAGCGGGGTAAATCCATAGTGTTTAAGCCAGCGTACGTCCGATTCAAAGAAGGTGCGTAAATCCGGAATGCCATATTTGAGCATGGCCAAGCGGTCAATACCCATGCCGAAAGCAAAGCCCTGATATTCGTCAGGATCAATGCCGCCGGCTTTCAGAACACTCGGATGCACCATACCGCAACCCAAAATTTCCATCCAGTCGGTACCGGCGCCGATTTTGAGTTCGGTTTTGGTTTTCAAACAACCGATATCCATTTCCGCTGAAGGTTCGGTAAACGGAAAGTAAGACGGACGGTAGCGCACCGGCAGTTCATCAAGCTCAAAAAAGGCTTTTACAAAGTCATATAAGCAACCTTTGAGGTGTGCCATGGTAATGTTTTTATCAATAACCAAGCCTTCAACCTGATGGAACATCGGGGTGTGGGTGGCATCATAGTCGGAACGATAGGTACGTCCCGGCGCAATAATGCGGATCGGCGGTTGTTGCTTTTCCATGGTGCGAATTTGAATGCCCGATGTTTGCGTGCGTGCCACATACGCGGTGTCCATATCAAAAGGTTTTGACGGATCGTTATTCAGATAAAAGGTATCCTGCATTTGACGGGCAGGGTGGTTTGCCGGCATATTGAGGGCATTAAAGTTATGAAATTGGTCTTCAATGTCCGGACCATCGGCGACATCAAACCCCATCTCGCCGAAAATTGCCGCAACTTCTTCATAGATTTTGGAAACCGGATGAATGCGTCCCTGATGTTCCGGACGAATCGGCAGGGTAACATCGATGGTTTCACGGCTTAATTTTTCATTTAAGGCTTTTTCTTCCAAAATCTTTTTCTGTTTTTCGAGCGCTTCCTCGATTTTGCCTTTGATTTGATTGAGAATTTTGCCGGCGCTGATTTTTTCTTCCAGCGGCAAGGCGCCCAATCCTTTCATCATTTCGGTAAGCTGTCCTTTTTTACCCAAGACGGCCACCCGAACGTCTTCAAGTTCTTTTAAAACGTTTGAAGCGCTGATTTTTTGTAAGATTTCTTCTTTTAATTTATCTAAATTTTCCATTGTTTACAACCTTTGATTTATAAGCAAAATAAAAAAGAGCCAGCGTAGGAACTGACCCACTGCTAACTCTTCTTTATATTGCTGTTTGTATCTATAATTTACTTTTTAAGAGCTGCTTTGGCAGTTTCTACCAACTTAGCAAATGCTTCGGGCTCCTTCAAAGCGATATCAGCAAGAACTTTACGATCAAGTTCAACACCGGCTTTCATGAGCCCGCTGATAAATCGAGAATAAGTCATATCATGGATACGTGTGGCAGCGTTGATACGTTGAATCCACAAAGAACGGAAACTTCTTTTCTTTGCTTTTCTGTCGCGGTAAGCATATTGCAAACCTTTTTCAACTTTTTCAACAGCTACTCTGAATACATTTTTATTGCGACCTCTGTAACCTTTCGCCATATCCAAAATTTTTTTATGACGAGCGTGAGTCGTTAAACCTCTTTTAACACGAGACATATCTTATCCTCCCTTAAATA
>JAGCYN010000091.1 GCA_017960745.1 Alphaproteobacteria bacterium
TGAAAGAAGAGACTCCTTGGGCTTTGTCAAAAGATGTTATGAAAATAAATCCGGCCGGCGAGTTACCTATTTTTATCTTTGACGGCAATATTATTGCCGGCAATTATGCCATCACCGAGTTTTTGGAAGAAACCTACACCCAAAATCGTCTTTTGAACGGCAACAATAAAGAACGCGCCGAAATACGCCGCTTGGCAGATTGGTTTGATAACAAATTCTATCGTGAAGTTTACCAATATATTGCCGGCGAAAAAATCTATAAACGCTTTGCCGAAAGAAAACCGCCGGAATCAAAGCGCATTAAAATCGGTCTGAACAATCTGAAATTTCATCTTGAATATATTGATTGGATTGTCGAGCGCAATAACTATTTGGTCGGCAATACGTTTTCTTTAGCGGATGTCAGCGCGGCAGCGCAGCTTTCCATTATAGATTATCTCGGCGATGTGCCTTGGGAAGAATTTAAAAATGCCAAATTATGGTATTCTAAAATTAAATCCCGACCAAGTTTCAAAGAGATATTGAATGACCGCATTAAAGGTATATATCCTTCAACACATTACGCAGATTTGGATTTTTAACATGAGAAAATATCTGACATTTATGATGCTTTTGGTAACAACCGCTTGTTTCGGCGGCGGCGAAGGACAAGTTATTTATAACTGGGAACGTGAAAACACCGGCGTGGCAAAGTTCTCGCGTGACCACTCCGAATGTTTGAAAGAGGCTGAAGGTTGGTTCCATTGGCCGGATATTTCCAGCTGGTTCTATACCGAAGAATATCGCTACAATATTCATGTGGATTGGCACAAAGAAAAAGGTATTTGGGCCAGTTATGTTCCGTATCGCGGCGCTTCACCGCTTCTGGTCAACTCCATTCGTGATTCTGCCCGCTCAAAACCACGCGACTATCGTCTGTGTATGGAAAAGAAGGGCTATTGGCATCGTACTTACGATATTCCGAGCGTGACCAACATCTTTGTTTATAAACCGCAAAGAGCGACAGACTACGTTCCTTTTGAAGATTTGAACTACAGATAACCACCACCTGCAGCTTTGTAATACGCAACCACACTTGAAAATACCGATGCCTTATCGGCAACGTATCGGTTTTGCGCGGATATTTGGTTTTGCTGGGTGGTTAAAACCTGCGAAAATTCAGTTAGGCCGTTTTCATATTGAACTTTTGCCGCTTCGGCGGCTTGGCGCGCGGCGGTCAGCGCCTTTTCATCATTTTGCTGTTGACGCAAACCCTGTCGATAGCCGTCGACGGCATCACGCAACTCGCGCACGGCATTCAAAACCGTTTCTTTATATTGCTGAAAATATTCTTCACGAATATCTTTTTGCAATTTTACATTGTTTTGCAAGCGGTTCCAATCCAAAAGCGGCAAATTAACCAGCGGATTGTAGCTAAACGTCTGACTTTTGGAACCGAACAAACTGCGGCCGCCCTGTGCGGCATATCCCCACAATGCCGAAATATCGACACTCGGATATAGCGCCGCAACCGCCTTGCCGATTTGCGCATTTTGTCCGATGAGCCGTTGTTCTGCCGCCGCGACATCCGGTCTTTGCCGCACCACCGCCGCCGGCAACTTATATAATTTGTCGGTTAAAAATGCGTAGCGCCGCTTAAATATCGGTGAATTGATTTGCTCCATCGGCGGCAATGCCGACGGCAACACGCCCAATAAAACGCTCAAAGAATTGCGATATTGTTCAACCTGATTTTGCAAGGCCGGTATTGTACCGCGCGTGTTTTCGGTCAAATAAAGTGCCTGCTGATATGCCAACTCATCTGATAAACCGTTATCATATTTGTCTTTGACATTTTGCAAAATCTGCTGTTGCAGGCGCAAATTTTCTTGAGCCAGACGCAAATTTTCTTTGCTTTCAAGCAAGCGAATATATTGCAAAACAACCTCTGCAACCAACACGACTTTAGCATCTTTTAGCGTATATTCGGCGGCTTTTACCGCAGCTTCGTCGCTTTCCGTCTGGCGGCGACCGGCGCCCCATAAATCAATTTCCCAATCGGCATCAAAACCGGCGGAATAATAATGTGTATCGGCCGTCGGTCCGATTTTTTTGCTGTTTTTTTCATAGTTATAACCGCCGCGACCGTCGATTTGCGGCAAATATTGCACCGCATTGATACGCAACTCGGCGCGCGCCTGCCGCAAACGTGAAGCGGCAACAGCCACCGAAGTGCTGTTTTGCAAAGCAATGGCAATCAGCCGGTTCAGTTCGGCATCATCAAATTGTTTATACCAATCCGTTACCACACTGGCGTCTGATGCCGCCGGCAACTCCTTTTGCAACTCTTCCTCCTGTAAGGCGGCAGGGCTTTGATAATCCGGTCCGACACTGCACCCGACAACAACCAGTGCCCCGAAACAACCGCATATCACTTTATGAAACATGCTTTTTCTCCTTGTTTGAGGGTGTAAAGTGTTCTTTCAGTGTTTCAAAAAAAGCAAACAAAGCCGGAATAAAAATAATCCCGACGGTGGTTGCCATAATCATACCGTAAAAAACCGAAGAGCCGATGGCAATCTGCGAATGAGCGCCGGCACCTTGAGCCACAATCATCGGGAATACCCCTAAAATAAAGGTCAGCGCTGTCATCAAAACAGCCCGATAGCGTTCTTCGGCGCCTTTTTGCGCCGCCTCCAAAATGCTGTAACCCTGCTCGCGATAATTCTTGGTAAATTCAACAATCAAAATTGCATTTTTGGCAGCCAGTCCCACCAACATAATAAGCCCCAATTGTGCATAAATGCTGAGAGATTGTCCCATAATATGCAGTCCGATAACGGCACCAAAAATGGCAAATATGGTCGAAAAAATAACCGATAGCGCCAAAATCCAACTTTCGTACAACGCCACCAAAAACAAATAGCAAAAAATAACCGCCAATGCAATCAATGCTTCAGCCTGTCCGGCGGTTTCGGCTTCTTGCAAGCTCAGTCCGGTCCATGCAATATTGTATGCGGACGGTAATTCCGCCGCGGTCGCGGACAATTGCTTTAAGGCGGTACCGCTGCTGATGTTTTCTTTTGACATGGCAGTAATCGCCGCCGATTTATATTGGTTAAACCGATAAACGGTTTTCGGCGCCAAACTGATTTTAATATCGGCAAAGCTGTTCAGCCGAATTTGCTGTCCGTTATCGGCAGTAACATATATGTTTTCAATATCCCGCAAATCGCGACGATACGGATAATCAGCCTGCACAATCACTTTATTCACCTGTCCGCTTAAAGTAATATTATTGATGTATTTAGAACCCAAATTGCTTTGCAGGGCGCCAAACATCGAAGCAACGGAAACCCCGTAATATTCAAGTTTTTTGCGGTCAATTTCCAAAAAGACGTGCGGTGTATCGGCATCAAAGGTTGAAAAAGCGGCGGCAAAATCCGGATTGCGATTAACGGCTTTAAGATATTGTGCCAATCCTTGCGCCAACTGCTCCGCCGTCAAATCCGTATCTTGTGCCAAAAACTCCAGAGAAATACCGTTACTTTGCCCGATGCCCGGAATTGCCGGCAATGCAAAAAAATTGATTTTTGCCTCTTTAAGCGGTGCAAAATGTTCGCGCAACCGATTGATAATTGCCGTACTTGATAGTGTTTTTTGCCGGCGCTTGTCCCAATTTTCAAGACCGACCACCCCGAGTGCAACATTTTCTCCGCCGCCACCGAGCATACTGTAACCGGCGACCGAAATAAAATATTTAACACCTTCCAACGGTAAAATTTCTTGATTCATTTGCGCCAAAATCGCCGTTGTCCGGTTGATGCTGGCCGTATCGGGGAGCTGGATATCGGCAAATACAATGCCCTGATCTTCTTCGGGCAAAAACGATGTCGGCGTCAGTTTAAAACCGATGACGGAAAGTGCCATAACCGCCGCAATAATGGCCACGCTCAATTTCATTTTTTGCACAAAAAAAGTCACGGCGTGCATATAATATTTTTTTGAGTTATCCAGTAATTTATCAAAATAAGTGAAGAAAACACCGGTTTTGCCCGTTTGCTGTTTAAGCAATAACCCGCACAGCGCCGGGCTTAAAGTCAGGGCGTTGACAGACGAAAAAACCACCGCCGTGGCAATCGTTACCGCAAATTGCTGATAAATTTTACCGGTAATACCGGCAATAAGCCCGACCGGAATGAAAATAGCCAATAAAACCATGGTAGTGGCAATAACCGCACTGCCGATTTGCTGCATGGCACGAACCGCCGCCTGATGCGCCTGCATTTTTTCAACCGTCATCAAATATTGCACCCGTTCCACCACAATAATGGCATCATCAACTACCAAACCGATGGCAAGGATCATGGCAAATAGCGTTAAAATATTGATGTTGTAACCCAAAACATAAATCACGGCAAAAGTTGCCAACAACGATACCGGAATAGTTAACAGCGGAATAAAAACCGTCCGGATTTTCTGCAAAAAAAGATAAGTCACCAAAATAACCAAACTGAAAGTAATCAAGAGAGTTTCCAAAATACTTTGAATGGAAGCTTTCACATAATCCGTTGAGTCATATACCACTTCAAATTCCATATCTTCAGGCATTTTTCGGGAAAGTTCCGCCATTTTACGGCGAATATTTTGCATAATTTGCAGCGAATTGGAATTCGGGGTTTGGTTAATTGACATAATCAGCGCCGGCGAGCCGTTATACGATGACTGAATATTGTAGGTGTCGGCACCGAGTTCAATGCGGGCGATATCTTTAAGCAAAACAACCGCCCCGTTTTCAGCATGTGTTACCACAATATTTTCAAAGTCTGAAACGCTGTTCAGCAATCCTTTGGCACTCAGCGACAGCACCATTTTATTTTGCGCCTCACTCGGTGCCGCACCGATACTGCCGACCGAGGCCTGCACATTTTGGCTTTTGACGGCATTCACAATATCTTCGCTGCTCAATCCGAGCGCGGCAATTTTATCGCTGTTCAGCCAAATTCGCATACTGTATTGCGGACCGAAAATTTGTACATCACCCACCCCTTTAACGCGAGATAAGGCATTTTTCAAGCGACTGTGCGCGTAATTGCTCAGATATAAATCATTAAATGTGTGCCCCGGCGATTGCAAAACCAACATCGCCAAAATATTATTATTTTGCGTTTTCACATCCAAACCGTATTGCGTTACTTCCGCCGGCAGTTCCGCCGTGGCCTGTTGCAAGCGATTTTGCACCTTAACTTGTGCTATATCGGCATCGGTACCGATTTCAAAAGTAACGGTCAGCTTATATTGGCCGTTATCATCGGACGAAGACGACATATAGAGCATATTATCAACGCCGTTCACGCTGTTTTCGAGCGGCACCGCCACCGTATCGGCCAAAACCTCGGCATTTGCGCCCAAATAACTGGTTGAAACCACAATCTGCGGCGGCGTTATTTCCGGATATTGTGCCACCGGCAAAACGCGAACAGACAACAGCCCCAGCAGCACCATCACGATTGAAATAACGATGGCAAAACGCGGGCGGTTCACAAAAAACGCTGAAAACATCTTATTTTTCCTTCGTTACTTGTCGTACTTCAACCCGTTCTCCGACCATGGTGTCCGGTAAAACCGTCAACGGCAACCGTTCATCGGCAATAAAGTCGTTTGCAACAACATAAAAACCGTCTTTTTCCGCCAAAACAGTCAACGAATGGCGGCTAACAATGTTACCGCGCACAATATTGATGTAGAAACCGTTGTTTTCCATCAAAACCTCATCTTTGGGCAATAAAACAACATTTTCATATTTATTTTCCAACAAGACTTTAACGTAGGCATTCGGAAGCAATAAATTATTTTCGTTGATAAATTCGGCATAGACGGCTATTGAGTTGGTGGTTTTATTGATTTCGTTGTCCGTGTATTTGATTTCGCCGGTACGCGGAAATATTTGCCCGTCAGCCAGCTGCAACTTAACGGTGATTTTCTTTTCATCAAACAACGTCGGCGCCAGTTTTAAATATTCTTTATCCGAAACGGAAAACACCACGCGAATCGGGCTGTATTGCACAATTTGCAAAAGCGGTTGCCCCTGCGGCGATACAAAATCGCCGACCGACACCGCAATATTACCGATGGTACCGGCAAAAGGCGCCGTCAGAATCGTATAATCAAAATTGGTCTGCGCAATCAGACAATCGGCCTCGGCTTTTTGCAGGTTACTTTCGGCAACCTCATACGCCGCTTCGGCATCATCGATATTTTGCCGTGAAACTGCCTTTATTCCGGCCTTTTGCATCCGTTCATACTTCATTTTGACATTCAGAAAATCGGCCTTAGCGGCAAAAAGATTGGCCTCGGCAACGGCTTTGGCGGCCATATATTCTTCTTGTCTTAAGGTTAACAAGCGCTTTCCCTTCTGCACCTGCTGTCCGCCGACAACTTCAATATCGGCAACATAACCACTGATATAAGGCAGAACTTTCACATCATTAATGGCTTCAACGCGCCCGATATATCCTTGCGCCACCGAAACCGTTTGCGCCTGCACGGTTGCCACATCAATAACAATCGGGGCCGTTTCCTGTTTTGGCGGTCGCATGTGATGGTAAATAACATATCCGACGGCACTTCCCACCAAACCGATACCAACCAACAATCCCCAAAACATTCTGTCATGTGTTTTGTTTTTAACCGTTTTCATTCTCTCCTCCAGATTTTTGCCGTCAGCAGAATCTAGATAGTCGAACCGAAACAAATTTCAATACAAAGGCTATTGAATAACCCCGATGGTTTTGGAAATTTTACGAATAGAGTTCAGTTCAATTTGTCGAACCCGCTCTTTTGAAATGTTATAAATTCGGCTTAAATCATCCAGCGTCATACTTTCATCAGCCATGCGGCGCTTATACAAAATATCTTTTTCGCGCGGATTGAGAACATTGATGGCCTGATAAAACAATTTGCGCCGATAATTCAGCGTTTCACGATAAGCCAATTGTTCTTCCTGATTGGGTTTGCTGTCATAAATAAAATCCAGCCATTCGGCACCGCCTTCTTCATCAGCGCCGTCAATCGGTAAATTCAATGAGCCGTCGTGAGATTTTAAGCGCGTGTTCATGGTTGTTACTTCCTGTACGCTGACATCGAGAGAATTGGCAATTTCTTGCAAAATATTGCTGGAAAGCTCCCGATCATCCGTCAGTTTCAGTTGGTTTTTGATTTTACGCAGATTAAAAAACAATTTTTTCTGCGCCGCCGTGGTGCCAAGTTTAACCAAAGACCACGAATTTAAGATATATTTCTGCACCGAAGCCTTAATCCACCACAGCGCATACGTTGAAAAGCGAAAGCCTTTATCCGGTTCAAACTTATTGATGGCATAAATCAGACCGATATTTCCTTCGGCAATCATCTCATCAAGCGGCAAACCGTAACCTTTATATTTGGCCACCACTTTGACCACCAGCCGCAAATGCGACGTAATCAACTGATACGCAATTTTTTGATTTTGAGTTTTTTTGTATTCCACCGCCAGCTGATATTCTTCCTCTTGCGATAACAACGGATAACGGCGGATTTTTTGTAAATAACGCGCTAAATTCAGCTCGGGCGTAAAGTCAAGTCCGGCAAAGGTTTTTTCCATTTCTGATATCCTTTCGTTTGACCGTGCCTATGATAAGAATGAAAGGATACGCAAACAACCTGAACTTTCGTTTTGTTTTGATATATGTTGTTATATAAAATTATGAAATCTCGCGCAAATCGGCAATGAGCTGCATCATATCGCCCGGCAAAACCGAATCAAATTGCATGAATTGCTGACGGCGCGGATGAATAAAACCGAGACTTTTGGCGTGTAGTGCCTGACGCGGAAAAGCAACAATTTTTTCTTTCAGCGCGACCGAAAACGGTAGCGCCGTCTTTTTGTTTTTGATATAAACTTTATCGCCGATCAGCGCATTGCCGCGGCTGCTTAAATGAACACGGATTTGATGGGTGCGACCGGTTTCCAAGTTACATTGTACCACTGCCGCCGCATTTCTGAATTTCTCCAGCGTCTTATAATTGGTGGCGGCAAATTTACCGCCGCTTTCCACCAGCGCCATTTTTTTACGATCAAAGCGACTGCGCGCAATGTTGCCTTCTATTCGGCCTTCCGGCGGTGTCGGCACACCGTAAACAACGGCAATATACGTCCGTTCAATGGAGTGTTCGGCAAACTGTTCGCTTAAAAAACGATGTGCCGTATCGTTTTTGGCCACCACCAGCAAACCGCTGGTTTCTTTGTCAATGCGGTGAACAATGCCGGGACGCTTAACGCCGCCGATACCGGAAAGACTGTCTTTGCAATGATATAACAGCGCATTTACCAGCGTACCGCTGTTAATACCGGCGCCGGGATGTACGGTCATACCGGCCGCTTTGTTGACCACAATGACATCATCATCTTCATAGACAATATCAAGCGGAATCGCCTCAGCCTGCGGTTCCGGTTCTTCCGGTGCCGGCACCACAATCTGATAAACATCGCCGGTGTGCACCTTGAAAGAGTTATCGGCAATATACACATCTTCGCAGGAAACGTTACCCTGACTGATCAGACGCTGAATTTGCGAGCGCGATAATTCCGGAATTTGCAACGCCAAAAACTTATCCAGCCGCATTTTGTGTTCGGCCGGACTGACTTCTTCGGTTAAAAATACTTGCTCGCTCATATTCGTTAAGTTTATTTTATCAATTTTGTTGTAGATTAAAGCGTATCGTGATAAAATGCAAGAAAAGTTTCTTGTTGACTTAGAGGAGCGGAAAACAATATGAGCGATAATATGCAAGATATGCTGAACGACAGCGATGACGATTTCGAAAAACTTTTAAACAACTTTATCAGCGACGGTAAAAACGAAGAATCTGAAGAAGATAAAAAAGAAGAAGAAAATACAACCTTTACCACCATCGGCTTGACCGCTGAAGAAGATGCCGCCAATGCCGAAGCGGCACAGTTGCTTGAACAGGAAATGTACGCGGCTTTGGATGACGCTCGTAAAATTGCCGAAGAAGAAAAAAACAAGCCGGTTTTAGGCAACGATGAATCCGAATTGGCGCAAGCTTTCGTCAACTTCTATACGGCTGTGAACAACTTGGCCAAAACGCATCTGCAACAAGACTTTATCTGCAATTTTTCCATTGATAACCTGTATCCGAACTATAAACCGAGCATCGGTCAGATTATTTCACAAGATTTAATTAACGGCTGGATGCTGTTGGTTAAAATGTTTCCGGAAGAAATCGGCAATTTTCCTTCGTCTTCCTCTGATGAAGAATTTTTAAACCTGGCGGAAAAGCTCAAAAATCAAGATTTACAGCTGGCCGTTATCTCTTATGTTGAAATTTTGATTGATATGGAAGGCTGTGAACTTTCATACCGTGCCAAATATCTGCAATATCAGGAAAAACACATCAAACGGATTATGTATGAAGAATATCTGGCACGCAAAGAAAGACAGGCTAAATTCACGGCAGCCCTGCAACAAAAGAATTTTCCGGTTGATGCCGATCGTTTAATCAGCAACTATTTCCGCGTGGCACAAAAAGATGTTGACGGTGCTTTCAAGGCTCTGACCACCAATCCGGCAATTTTTGCGCCGATTGATTTCAGCAAAATCAAGCCGCGTTTCTTCGGTTTAATCAAAGTCAGTCCTAAAGACGGTATTCGCATCAATATGCAAATCGGTGATTTTCTGAAAAAACTTAAAGTTTAGCGATAAAATTAGGTGTGGACAAAAAAATTTTTATATGATATATTAGATGTAACAGCAAGTAGATTATAAGCGGAGAATGAAAATGGCTGACAGTATTGACAAATTTGAAGATTTTATGGCGGCAATCGGTTCCGCCTCTCCGGATATGGGTGCCATCAAAGCTGCTATTCAGAGCCATCCTGACTGGTTAAGCGATGAGGATAAACTCAAAAGTTTCTTTCCGGAAAGAAGTAAGAATCATAAGGGTTTGGAGTCTTTGGGCTTAGAAGATACCAAAGGTTTAAAAAATGTCATGTTGGCCGCTGCCGAACTGAATAAAGAAACAAACGAAGACGGCTCTAAAAAATTCTCTGATGAACAGCTGAAAAAATTGGTTGAATTTAAAAATCCGGAAACCGACGAAACCGCTTTCGAATGTCTTGAAAACAACATCAGAATCGCCGAGAAAAAGCTCCGTTTGCCATCTATTCAAGAACGTGAAACCTTATCCGGAAAAATTTCCGACAATCTCGATTCTATGAACGAAACCATGGCAGCTTTCCGCGATGTCGGCCTTATCAATGAACAAAATCAAAGCCCGCTGACGATTTCGGCAAATGAAGCCGACGGCAATGTTTTAACCGTTAATGCACCGGAAGAAACCATCGCCGTGGGCGGCACCGCCAATGCTCAGCCGTTAACCGTTCAGGCCACACCGCAACCGCAGCAACCGGAACAGGAAAATGAAGCAATCGGTGAAGAACCGGGTGAAGAAGATAAAGGTCATAAACCGGGCAAATTCTCTCCGGTTAAAGAAGGCGATATTATCGACTATATGTTCAACGAGTGGTTCTTGGCCTCTGTCAATTGGGGCGGCGAAAAGTTTTGGGGAATGTTAGATCGAATTGTGGAAGGCAATGATTCCTCACCGAGTGAATCGTCATCCGCAAGAGCAACCCGTGCACCGGCGGCGCCGGCTCCGGCACCGAGAGCGCCGGCACCGGGAGCACCGACACCTGGTACGCCGACACCTGGAGCTCCGACGCCGACCACGGATCATACGTCAACAGCCGGTTATCAAACACCGATTGCATTTATGGACGCCGGAAACGGATTCCCTCAAGAGTTGGCTGTTCAGATGTGGGGACAGGAAATTCTGCCGAAATTGGAGAGCAAACAGCAAGCCATTATGAGCAATATCGGCAAACCGGCCGACCAATGGAAATTACCTGCCGGTGTGGTTATTCCGCATGCTCAGCGTGAAATTTTGAACAAGATGTCGCCAAAGCAATTGCAAGCCACGTTCAAGAACACGCAACAAGCGATGATGATGACCACGCTAATCGCCACCCGTGCCGCAACACTGCAATATATGCAGGAACATAAGGGCGAAAACATCGACTTTAACAGCAAAGCAGTCAAAGATGAAATTCGTGCCGGTGCGGAAAACTGGGCTAAAACCATTACTCAGCAGGCTCAAGGCTCCAACGATGCCAATTATTTCAAGAAGTTGGATAAATCTTTGGATAAACTTGAAGGGCACTTGCGTGACTATCATACGGCCAGCAAGCCGAAAGATAAGCAAAAGGCAACCGAAAAAGTTGAAGGTTTCAATTTAACCAAAGAATTGTTCCAAGACAAAGCACCGGTTACTTTGCAGGAAGAAGCCAAACGTCCGGTTGTGTCCTCGCCGAATGACTTACAAGCCGTTCAGAATGAGAAACAAGCCGTTACCGAACAAATCAAGCATAACAACGATCGTAAGAGCGTTCTTCAGCGCTTCAAGGAAAACGGCAACAAGTTTGTACGTCAGGCAACCAGATCCGTCACTTCCGTATTCAAGAAAAACAGCAAGGTAAACGGATAGAAACAATATGCTCAAGAAAATTCTTCATCTGTTTTGTGTCCTGATCAGCGGTGTAGCATGGACTGCCATGTTGGCTGGGCTGTTGTATTTCGGTTTCAACGCACTTTACGGACTGGATTTATTTTCAAAGCAAACATACCAGATTTTTGAAAGCTTCTGGAACAACGGCGGTGTGCTGACCGCCAAAGAATTATTGACATTACTGGTTATTATACTGGTTTTGTTGCTTTGCCTGTTCGGCTGGAAAAAGATGTACAACTTCAAATATATGAAATTATTAACCGTGCCGCTCAACTGGTTTGCGAATCGCGGTTTTAATGATTATCAGGGGATGACTGCGGTCAATATCAAAAATTTGAAAGTTGAAGAGAAAAAAACGATTGACCAGATTGTCCAAGAGCGTTTGGAGCAAGAACGCCGAAAGGAGTCCAATCAATCCAAAGAACGTGATTTTCGTTCTGCAATTATTGAAAAAATTGAGCAAGAAAAAGGAGAAATCTAAAAAGATGCGTTTTATAATCACTTTTTTAATAAATAGTGTATTATAGTAACGTGAAAAAAAGAGAATAACGGAGCCGTCATTGAAGTCTTTAATTGTATTTGCAAGAATATTTATCGTCGGATGCCTTTGGTGTATCGTTTTCACCGAGGGTATTCGTGTTATTATGCTTTGCAATTGGCACTTTGATATTTTTTGGCCGGATCACTGGCGGCAATTATGGACCCTTTTGAAGGCCGGTTGGAGCCCTCATGCCGCTAAAGAGTGGGCATTTTTCATTTTATTGATTACTTTCTTCCCGATGCTGATTACTGGTTGGTGGACCTTGTGCCTGATTGCTTGGGAAGATATCATCTATCAGATTATTTCGTTGCCGGTTGTTTTGTATCGACGTTTTGTTAAAAAGCCGATTAACGTTTTGACAACCAATAATCCGTATGGCGTCGTTAAGCGCAAATCTTATAAACAAGTACGTCCGACCGGCGTCGGCAGCCGAATTCAAACCCCGATTTCAGATTACGGAACAGCGGCGGCAGCCGCACCGGTTTCGTTTGCTTCGGGTTATCCGGCACAAACGGCAACCTCGGCTTATTCAAGCACCAGTTCCAAAGTTCAGAACAAAAATAAAAAGACCGATATTCCGGCAACCATTGATCATGCCTTGTTCAAATTTGACGATGATGACGATGATTTTGATTTGGACATTGATTCCTTTGAAAAAACCGACCTGACCAAAATTGATGCCTCGGCCGGCAGAAATGCGAAAAAATCGAAAGAATCAGCTTCGACATCCGGTCGGTTTGAAAACGACTTTGATGATGATTTTGATGATGCTAAATCGTCACACAGCGATCGCGACAGCCGTAACCGCCGCGACAGCGAAAATACCGGCGTCAAAGGTCAAAAAAGAGATGACAGCCGTCGCAAAAATGATCGCGACCACGCCGAAACCAGAGAAGAAGGAACGAAGTTCGGTCCGGTTTATGATATTCTGCAGCAAAAGAATTACGCCATTATCAGCAACACTTCTGTCGGCGGTACGGTCATTGACTTTATCGGCGTTTCCAAAAACAGCATTTGCCTCTGCTTGGTTGATAAAGAAGTCGGTGATTGGTTGGCTGATGAAGAAATGTTCAA
>JAGCYN010000092.1 GCA_017960745.1 Alphaproteobacteria bacterium
CTTGGCGATGTACCGCACAACCTGTGATTTTTTAGCCACGCATCACTATCGACATTACGAAGTTTCCAATTTTGCCAAGCCGAACTTTGAATCCGTGCATAATCTGACTTATTGGCAAGGCGGCGATTACATCGGTATCGGCAAATCGGCACACGGACGGTTACTTTTACAAAATCGGCATATTGCCACCGTTTATCCGTTCAACCATGAACCGCTCACCGCAACCGAACGGGCGGAAGAACTGATTATTATGGGAATGCGCTTAACCGCCGGCATCAATCTTAAACGTTTTGAACAAATATGCGGCCTTCGTTTTGAAGATTGCGTCAATCGCAAAAATCTGACCGAACTGCGTGAATTAGGCTTGGTTATCAAAGATAAAACCACCGTTCGTGCCACCGATGAAGGCTTTGTGCTGTTAAACGAAATCATTCGCCGTTTATGTGCCTAATCCGTAACCTGTCCGCCATAAACCAGAAACACCAGCAATCCCAAAAAAAAGATCATCGCCATACCGGCTTCAACCGATACTTTATCCGCCACTTTATAATGCCGATTCAGCGCCATCGTAAACAGCGGCACCACCAACAAT
The DNA here is from genome assembly GCA_017960745.1 of Alphaproteobacteria bacterium. GTDB lineage: Bacteria > Pseudomonadota > Alphaproteobacteria > RF32 > CAG-239 > RUG410. Next base: position 593 of record JAGCYN010000092.1, read on the forward strand.
AACGCCATCACATAGCCGGGATTAACCGCCATGCGCAGTGCCATGGTTTTAGCCACAATCAGCAAGATGCTGAATAACACCAGCAGAATGCCGACTTTGAACATCGCCCGCGAAAACACCGGTACCTTCACTTTATAACGCCGCCGACGATACAGATACCATAACAAATTATAACAGCCGCTGACAAAAGTCGAAACCGTCAGATAATAGGCCAATGCCTGCCACACCGTTCGACCGCCCAACGCAATATATTTCGTCATCACCGACATTGCCGCCAAGGCAACAATGGCCGGCAACATCGCGGCCGCCGCCTGCCGCGACACTTTACTTTGCAACATTTGCCAATAACAAAAACTGAAGCCGCACAGAATTAAAATCAACGTCACCAACGCATCTCCGTTATGCAACAACTGCCAAAATTCTTTCGGCGTTAAAAACCACCAGATAAATGTTGTTAACAGCACCGTGACGGCCATAAACCGCGATGTCGGACCGGCACCGTACTTTGCCGATGCAAATAAGTTATGCGAATCATAAACGCCGATACAATATCCCTGAGCAATCAACAGCCCCCAATAACTGATATCCGTCGGCACCGTAAAACAAAAAACAAACGGCAGAAACAATGCGCAAATACCAAACCCGCGCCAAATGCCCAAAACATAGCCGTCAATTTTGAAATGCTGGTTAAACAGCAAATACACCGCCATAAAAAAACCGTAAATCAGTCCGTCAATAACCCACAACATAACACGGAGTTAATCATGTTCGGTCCGATTTCAAGGAGTAATTTTAATTTAAGCTTCCATCATTTCGGCTTTGGCCTGAATTTCCAACCACAAATTTTCTTTTTCTTCAATTTGTGCTTTGTTGGCCGCCAACGCCGTTGTCAATTCATCAAACTTTTGCGGATCATCGGTATATAAATTCGGGTTGCCGAGCGCCACTTCAATGGCCTTATTTTTTTGTTCCAACGCCTCGATTTCATCCGGCAAATGATCAAGTAAATATTGTTCTTTAAAGCTGAGCTTTAAGGTTTTATTTTTACCGCGGGTTTGATTTTCGGTTTTTTCCGGTGTTTTTTTCCGATTGTTTTGCGACGGCAATTGCTTGATTTTTTCCAACAATTCGGAATACGAACCGACATGCTCGTAGACGGTGCCGTCGCCTTTCATATATAACAGCGAAGTGGCAACTTTATCCATAAAATCGCGATCGTGACTGACAATCAGAACCGTGCCTTCATACTCGTCCAGCACTTCCTGCAGCAAATCAAGCGTATCCATATCCAAATCATTGGTCGGCTCGTCCAAAACCAAAAAATTGGATGGCTGCGCCAAAGCAAGCGCCAACATCAAACGATTCTTTTCGCCGCCGGAAAGCGCCGATACCGGACATTGTGCCTGATCCGGTTTAAACAAAAAGTCTTTCAAATAAGCCACAACATGGCGAAAATGCCCGCGCACCCAAATGTGATCACCCTCGTTACACAAGGTTTTCCAAAGTGTTTTTTTCGGATCTAAGGTAACGCGGTTTTGATCAAAATATGCTTCTTCCAAATTCTTGGCAATGCGCACAAAACCGGAATCCGGTTCCAAACGTTTGGTCAAAAGCTTAATCAACGTGGTCTTACCGGAACCGTTCGGACCGACAATTCCCATTTTGTTGCCTTTAACAATGCGCAACGAAAAATCTTTGACAATGATGCGGTCACCGAAGCTTTTACAAATATGCTTGGCTTCAACCACCAACTTCGAGCGAATATCCGCGGTTTCGGCTTCCATATTCACCGAACCGACAGCCTTAATTTGTTCTCGGCGTTCGGCGCGAAGTTGTTGCAGGCGGCGCAATCTTCCCATATTACGTTTGCGACGCGCCGTAACGCCTTTATGAAGCCACTCGGTTTCTTCGGCAATTTTTTTATTTAAGGCCTTTTGCTCGATAATTTCCTGCTCAATGACCTGCGTTTCCCATTCTTCAAACTTATCAAATCCCTTATTGTTACGTCTTAATATGCCGCGATCAAGCCAAAATGTGGTGCGTGAAACATGGCTTAAAAACGCTCGATCATGACTGATGACAATGACGGCACCGGTAAATTTTTTAATCACCTCTTCCAAGCGCTCAATGGTTTCAATATCCAAATGGTTGGTCGGTTCATCCAGCAACAAAATATCCGGTTCATTAATCAGTGCTCGTGCCAAAGCGGCCTTACGGCGTTCCCCTCCCGATGCTTCCTCGGGATTCTGCTCGGCTCTGATATCAAAATATTCAATCAGTTTATCGGCTTGATAGGTTTGATTTTTATCGCTTTTCGGCAAGCCGGATTCCACCACGGCACGCAAAGTTTCATAACTGTCAAAACTCGGTTCTTGCGGCATATAGCCGATTTTAATTCCCGGTTGCTCAAAGAACTCGCCGTCATCGGCCTCGATTTCGCGGGCAACCACTTTCAGTAAGGTTGACTTACCGCTGCCGTTGCGGCCGACCAGACAAATTTTATCGCCGCGATTGATATATAAATCAACGCCGGTAAACAACGGATTCAATCCGAAGCTCAACTTAACGCCGCGTATGGTATAAATCGGTGCCTCAACAGCCATTTTCATCTTTCCCTTCGGCATCTTTCTAAAACAATTTATGAAATATTACAAGAACTTTATTTTTTGCCTTGAAAGGAACATTTTTTCGTATTAAGCTGACAACAACTTTAACATCTGTAAGAGATTATCCATGAAAAAGTATCTGTTGATTTGTTGTTTGTGTTGTGTGCCGGTTTTGGCGTCGGCCGATGAAATAGATTTACTCTCGGATGAGCTGTTGTTCGGCGCTTCCTCCGAAACCAACGAAGTTGATATCAATGCGCCGATTGAAGAAGATGATGAAGAACAAGATGACAACGCAGCCGTTCAACTATACGGCATTGTGAAACCGATTATTGATTTTTTTGCCACCGATGAGGTAGATATGCCGGAGGCTGAAACCACCGACGGCCTCTCAGCTGCCGAAGAAACCAAAACTGCCAATGATACAGGCGGTTTATTGCAAAAATTGCGGCCGCAAAAATCCGGCAAAAAAGAAACTTATTTGGCAAGAAGTCTGCGCCGTGCCGACGAAGGTGATTTGGAAAGCCAGATGAATCTCGGATATATGTATTTGTACGGCACCAACGGCATTAAACAAGATTTTGAGAATGCCTTCAAATACTACAGCATGGCCGCCAAACAAGATGACCCGATTGCGTTAAACAACTTAGGCAGTTTATATTTCAGCGGTATCGGCACCGAGCAAGATATTCGCACAGCCTTAACTTTGTTTGAACGTGCTTCCGATTTGGGCAATGATAATGCGGCACTGAATTTGGCATTTATTTATTTGTCCGGCGGCAAAAAAGATAAAGATCGTAACCAAAAAGCC
>JAGCYN010000093.1 GCA_017960745.1 Alphaproteobacteria bacterium
GTTTTCATCATTCCAATAGGCCACGATATTCGGTCCCAGCGCCGAAACAAAATCAATATGCTTCGGTAAAAAAGTATGATACCCGTTCAAGGTTTCCAAAATAACCTTTTGCACTTTGGTTTGCAAAACAATGCCCAGCGGTGTCAACACGGTCAAATTCATACGGCTTCTTCCTCCTTAAGAGATTCCTCATAAGCCGCTTTTTTATCTTTGGTTTTGGCAATCACTTCATCAATACTGCCGACCATAAAGAAATCGTTTTCCGACAGATAATTGAATTCACCGGCCAAAATTCTTTCACATCCCTCTATGGTTTGTTCCAAATCCACGGCACGGCCTTCCATGCCCGTAAACTGAAATGTGGTGAAGAACGGCTGGGTTAAAAAGCGTTCAAGCTTGCGCGCCGTTAAAACGGTTTGCTGTTCATGCTCCGGCAATTCATCAAACCCGAGCATGGCAATAATATCTTTCAGCTCTTCATATTCCGCCAGACATTTGCGCACTGCAATCGCCACTCGATAATGTCTTTCACCCACAATCTGCGGAATCAGCATATTGGATGATGATGACAGCGGATCAACCGCCGGATATAAGCCTTGTGCCGCACGCGCACGTGATAACACAATGCTTGATGACAAATGCGCAAACGTATGAACCGCCGACGGATCCGTAAAATCATCGGCCGGTACATATACGGCCTGAATAGAGGTAATAGCCGCATTTTTGGTTGAGGCAATTCGTTCTTCCAAATCAGCGATATCCGTTCCCAAAGACGGCTGATAGCCGACACGGGACGGAATGTTGCCCAGCAATACCGAAACTTCCGAACCGGCTTGCACAAAACGGAAGATATTATCCACCAGCAACAAAATATCTTTATTTTCATGATCCCGAAAATATTCTGCCATCGTCAACGCGGTTAACGGCACCCGAAAACGCACACCGGAAGCCTCATTCATTTGCCCGTAAACCATCACGGTTTTATCCAAAACGCCTGCTTCTTTCATTTCGCGATACAGCTGCTCGCCCTCTCTCGAGCGTTCGCCCACACCGCAAAAAATACTTGCGCCTTCATAGCGACCGACCATATTGTTAATCAGCTCGGTAATCAAAACCGTTTTCCCGACACCGGCACCGCCGAACAAACCGGTTTTACCGCCGCGTTCCATCGGCGCCAACAAGTCAATGGCCTTAATGCCTGAAATAAAAATCTCGGACTTGGTCTGCCGTTGATTAAGCGGTAACGGCAACGCATGAATAGAACGTTTCGGCGCGTCGTCCAAAGGCGCTTTTTTATCTATCGGCTGACCGAAAACGTTAAACATTCGCCCCAAAACCCGGTCGCCCACCGGCACTTCTATCGGATGTCCGGTATCGATAATTTCCATATTCCTGGCCATACCGCTGGTCGGTCCCATCACCAGAGCCTGTATATGGGTTTCATCAATATATCCTTGAACTTCAGCTGATATGTCGCCTATTTTCAACTCATTATAAATTGCCGGCAGCGACCGTGAAAATTCGGCTTCAATCACGCCGCCGTTTATTGATGTAATATATCCTGTATGTTTATTCATTTTACCCCGACATCTAATATGGTTATTTTTTCACATTTTTCATTATGGCATCAATAATCGGTTTATCGGCCGGTGCAAAATCATAACGCGCCAACTCATCCAACATCACCCATTTATACTGTTCATGTTCCAAAACCGCCGGCACATTCGGATTATTGCACGCCGCCCAAAACGCGTGCAACACAATGGTGCCGAAATCATAAGTGTATTCGCTGTCCATAAAATGTTCTTTAACCGCAATATCTAAATGCATTTCTTCCATAAGCTCGCGATGCAGGCACTCTTGCAAGGTTTCACCCGGTTCCAATTTTCCGCCCGGAAATTCCCATTTATATTCCAAACTTTTGCCGCGTTTGCGTTGACCGATCAGTATTTTATCTCCACACATAATCAAGCCGGCGGCAACATCACGTTTTACGGTTTGCTCATTCATCATTCTACTCCGTCTACGTATCAAAATTAGCATCAGTTTCGGCATATTGCAATCATTATTCAATTTTGTACCACGTTATCTTACAAGCGCCCTCAAAGCTTGTTTGCCGGCGGTTATTGATGTCGTTATACAGATAATTATAAACTTTAATTTATAAAAATATCTGTTTGTTTTAGAAAGATTTTTTAATTCTATGGAACAAAAAAATCCCGTCATTGGCAGGCGAGATTTTTTATGCGATATTAATGAAATTTTACACGTTGCCGTGCGTTTCTTTGGCATATTTGACGTAATCCAAATAATAGCCGTACAAACTTTCCTGAACCATGCGGTTCACCGTGCCGCGCGGATATTCGCCTTTAACATTCGGCTTACCGGCTTTTTTACCGGTCAGGATTTCGATGCCGTCATCAACGGTATCAATGGCGTAAATCGTGAATTTCCCTTCTTCAACGGCCTGTACAATATCCGAACGCAGCATCAAATTATCGACATTGGTGCGCGGAATAATCACACCCTGTTTGCCGGTCAAACCGCTGTGGACGCAGACATCGAAGAAACCTTCTATTTTCTCGTTAACGCCGCCGATTGGCTGAATTTCGCCGAATTGGTTGATGGAACCGGTCACGGCAATACTCTGCTTAATCGGCACACCGCTGATGGCGGAAATCAGACAATAATATTCCGTTGAGGAAGCGCTATCGCCGTCGACACCGCCGTAAGATTGTTCAAACACAATCGAAGCCGACAACGAAAGCGGCGAATGCTTGGCAAAGCGGTTGGCCAGCAACGATTTCAAAATCAGCACGCCTTTGGTGTGTATCGGTCCGCTCAGTTCAATTTCGCGTTCAATATCCACAAAATCGCCCTTGCCCAAACGTACCTGCGTAGTAATGCGCGCCGGTTTACCGAACGAATAATTTGAAAAGTCATAAACCACCAAACCGTTAATTTGACCGACACGCTCGTTTTTCACATCCATCAAAATCGTGCCTTTATCGATTTCTTCCAACATGGCCTTTTTCACGCGGTCAAAACGATAGGCTTGTGCATCAATGGCCTGTTCGACATGGTTTTTACCGATTTGTTTGGAATTTGATTTACGCGCCCAATAATCGGCCTCACGCAACAAATCGCCGATTGATGAAATATGCGCTGTCAACTTACCGGCATCGTCCGCCAAACGCGACGCGTGTTCAATCACACGAGCCACCGCCTGCCGGTTCAATGAACGCAAACCTTTTTTGTTTGAAAGCGAACCGATCAGCTTGGCGTATTCAATTTCGTTTTCTTTGGTACGATCCATAATGATGCCGAAATCCGCCGCAATTTTGAAGAAATCACGAAAATCCGGATCTCTTTCGCAAAGCAAATCATAAATTTCGAAATCACCGGTCAACACCACTTTAACATCCAAAGGAATCGGTTCCGGATCCAAAGAAATGGTGGTAAAGCTGGTTTCTTCACTCGGTGCCTCAATTTTAATGCTCCGCGATGCAATCGCTCGCTTAAGCGAATCCCAAGCAAAAGGCTGTTCCAAAACTTTACGTGCATCCAGCAAAATAAAACCGCCGTTTGCTTTGTGCAAGGCACCGGCTTTAATCAACGTAAAGTCCGTCAACAAAGCACCGTATTGTTGAATACGCTCCACTTTGCCGACCAAGTTCCCTTGTGTCGGGTGATCCAGCGTAATAATCGGTGCTCCGGAATCCGGCACATTTTTCACAATCACATTGACCTTAAACTTGTCATATTTATCGTCTTCCGGCTGTTTCATCTTGCTCAGCAATGCCTGCAACGGATCATCTTCGGCGCCGCTTGCCGCGCTGATTTTATCTTTATCATCCGGCAAAAATTCATCGATGTTATCCAAAATGTAATTGCTGACTGATTTCAAAAAGCGTGCCGCTTGCGGGAATTTACGATATTTGTTTCGTAATTCGTCAATCGGTTCCTTAACGGCAATTTTCACAAACTTTTCGCGTAAAATATCAATTTCGCGTTTTTGTTTTTCTTCCCATCTCGGCAAATCTTGTGTCGCATTTTCAATCTCTTCCTGCATTGAGTTCAAGTCTTCCATGATGTTTTTCTTTTCATCATCAGATAATTCATCGAACGCATCAGGTCCCAAAACTTCGCCGTCTTTCATCGGCGCCACAACCAAGCCCATCTGCATATGCAGCAATGTTACATTTTTCCCTTTGGCCTTCTTTTGCAACACCTTGATGTAATCTTCTTTTTTGGACTTATATTTTTGCCGAATGATACCGAGCGCGGCCTTATATTCTTCGCTGTCAATCAAGCTCGGCAACGTTGTTGAAAACTTTTCAACCAAGGTTTCGACATCTTTGGCAAAACCGGCGGCCTCACCGGCCGGAAAACTGATGGCAATCGGCTTATACGGTTCTTCAAAATTGTAAACGTAAGCCCAATCGTTCGGCGTTTTGCGGTTTTTGGCTTCTTTTTCAAGTATTCTTTTTACCAAACTCATTTTGCCGGTGCCTTCCGGTCCCAAGCAAAACAGGTTATAGCCGCGTGAACGAATATGTATTCCCAGCTCCACGGCGCTGATTGCCCGATCTTGCCCCAACGCCGACAGTCTTTCTTCCAAGTCTGCCGTTGTATTAAAATCAAACTTCGACGTATCACATTTGCGATAAAGTTGGTTAGAAGTTAATTTTGTAATAGCCATTTTAAAAATATCCTGTATTATTTTTCCTGAGAATAATATAAACGTCAAAATGCTAACATAGTGTAAATGTTTGAAAAATATTTTAACTGTCTGCTGTTGCTTTTCTTCGGAATTATAACCGTTATTCCGATGTTGCGGCTTGTTTGGAAAATGCGCCTGCGTTATTTACAAAAACTGACGCGCATCAATGTGTTGCGCCGCCAACAAAAAAGCGAACAAACCGTTTTATATTCAACTGCCGTTCTCAACGAATGTTGCCGTTATCTTTATTCTCATCTGAGGCAAAATAAATCTGTTTTGGCTCTGTTGACAATCGGCAAAATTGATGCGGCAATCACAGCTTTATCGCAACGGCAACCGTTTTTATCGATGCTTTTGAGTGCGCATAAAAATGCCGTTCCGGTGTATAAAAAAATGTTGCGACAGCGTAAAAAATGGCTGCAAGAAGAAAAATATGCGGTTTATTTTCCGATATTGGCACAATTGTGCGGCGATATGCCGCATTTAACATCGGCGGTTCAGAAAGTTTCATCATCGGCAGTGCGAAAGTCGCCGTATTTTCGCTATATTTCGGCATACGTTTACCTCAACGAAGGCGATATGCTGTCAGCCTCCGAAGCCGCCTCGGCCGCGCAAAAGCAGTTCAAAAAAGCCAAATATCCGTTTGAAGAGGCCGCCTGTTGTCTGCTTTTGGCCGAAACCTATCGTGTCAGCTGTGTCGGCGATATTGCACAAACCATGATTGAGGCGGCAATCAAAACCTATCAGGCACACCGACTGCCTCTGCTTCATGCCAAAAGTATTGCCATGCTCGGTATGCTGATGCTGTTTGAAAACCGCACGGAAGAAGTTGAAGACAAGTATTTTAAGGCTTTGGAAATTGCCCCGACCAAACGATTGAAAGCCGATATTTATAACCAGTTGACCCTGTTTTATATTGCACAAAATAAATTGCAAGAGGCTGAAAAATATGCCAAGCTCGCGTTTTCCTTCTTAAAAGAAAAAGCGGATTGCAGCAGTTATGCTCTGTGTTTACAGCTGCGCGGACACATTGCCTTCAACCGCGAACATTATCGGCAAGCCGAAAAATATTTAAATCAGAGCCGGCAAATTTATCTGCAACATCAAAATTATTCGGCGGTTGCCGAATGCGCCTATTTAACTGCCGAAGCGCTCTATAAACTGCAAAATTATGCGCGCAGTGAAGCGGTTCTGCGCGATTTGTTAGACTTGTGTCATACGCATAAAAACAACTTTCACAGCGCCAATGCTTACAGTCTTTTAGGCTTGATTTATTTGAAAAATAATGAACATCAGCGTGCCAAAGTTTTATTCCAGCAATCTTTGCATTTGGAACAAAGTCATGAACGCAGTGAGGGTTTGGTGTCCGACTATGCCAATCTGGCGTTGATTGAACAAATATCCGGCGACCAAGACGCCGCTTATAAAAATTTGCAGGCGGCGCTGGAATATGCCCAAAAATCCGGCGATGAATCTTTGCAAAAAATTATCGGCAAAAAGATAAAAAGCTTGAGTTAATTCTTTACTTTTCGTTTCGGATTGTGTACTATCTCTTTGTCTGTTGAAAAATTTTCCGCCAATACTATTTATTGGCTTTGTGCACGAAAATTAAAGGTCTGATAGATGGATAATGTAGAAATTTTAACAGCTTCGGAAGAAAGTCACTCTGTTGCATCAGGTGTTTTATCTTTTTTTGTCGGCATTAAAGACTCCGTCAATCAATTCATTGAAAATTTCAGTTTGAGCGGGATTTTTTCGTCGCTTATTGTCCGCTATAATCGCTTTCACCAGGCCGTTGAAATGGAATTCGGACCTTATGGCCTGTTTATTCTGGTGTTGTTTGCTTTTTTCCTGGTACTGATTGCGTTCATTTATGCCAAATCGGTCATGGACACATTCCACGCCGTAAAACAACAGGGGACCTCTTTGGTGCCGCAGGAAGGCATGCTGTTTCTGACCGAGAAAAGCAGCGATGAAACAGATGGCGAAGAAACGGAAGAAGAAATTGTGGCTGAATATACGGAAAATGACGAAGAGGCAGATGACATGTACGCTGAACAAAATGAGATGTCCGAAACGGATAATTATGAAGAATATGAATACGTTGATGAATATCCCGATGAAAATGCAACGGATAATGTTCAGACGGAGGAAAAAGTTGCCGTTCCGAAACGGGTAATGGCGCAAATTGAAAAAGATGAAGAATTGTCGGCCGCCGTGATTGCCGCTTCATCAGCAACACAAAGTCCGACATCCCATTTATCCGACGATTATATGCACCTTAAAAGTGTAATGAAGCGTCATGCCGATGATGAAAAATATCGTTTTGAACAAATTAAATCGCAAAACGAGCGGATGGGAGAAGAACTTGCTCAAGCCTTAAAAGTTGAAGCAACCAACAACATCAGCAACATGATTACCTTGTTGTTAAATCTGCTCGGGCGCAATGTTTCCGAACAAAAAATCGTGCAGATTCTGTATCAGAAATTTGCGCCGCTGTTTAATGAAGCCAATATTCTGCAGATTGTCTGCGGCATTCGCGATTTTATCGGTTTATGCAATTCCGGCCGGCTTGATTTTATCCCCGATCGGCGCACGTTGCCGCAAAATGACCAAGCCTTATATGCGCTGTCCCGCGGCGATACCACGCCTTGCCTTATTTTGCTGCAGTCCTTTTTGAATATGCAAATGGAAAAAGCCGAAACGGAAACCGGTGTCATTAAAGAGATTACTTACGCACAGGCCGCCAACAGCTCGTGCATTATGGGCAATTTAGCCTATTTGGACGATAAACCGTTGGCGCATAATGCCTTTGAACTGGCAACCGAATTATCACCGAAAAGCGTCACCGCCTGGAACCGCTTGGCGGATATTTATGTGGAAGAAAATTTAACCGATAAGGCGATGATTGCGTATCAATGCGTGATTGATTACGGTGATGAAATTATGTATCCGGAACAGCTGGCCAATGCGCGCAATCAGCTTGCCGACTATTATGAAAAAATGGGTATGGCCGATCGTTCCGAACAATATCGCACGCAGAGTATGTCTTTTTATCAAAATTACGGCATGCTTTCAAAATTGACTCAAACTGAAGACGAGGCTTTATCTTTGATTGCCGAAAATTCCGATGTCAGAGAGTCAATCCGCGTCCTTTTGCCTTCGCAGACGACGTATTCGTTATAACTTTACGGGGTAATACTGACCAAACATGCTTGAAGAAAAATTTTTTTCGTGATATGTGTTGTTTAGTTAGAGATTTTGTATGGAGAAACATTATGAATAAAAAAAGTATGATTTTCATTGTGGCATTATCTGTTGTCTTTGTCCTGGCCGTCAAACTCAACTTAATGCCGACAATCAGCAGTGAAAAATTATATAATTCGGTTAAGATTGAGGAAGCCAAACCAATCATCAAACATAAAGACGGCGTTGAAAAAGACTACTATTCAAACGGTAATCTTCGTACCGAAACTCCTTACAAAAACAATATGCGCGAAGGCATTGTCAAAACCTATTATGCCAACGGTACCGTCAAATCCGAAGCCGACTATCATAATGATAAGCAAAACGGTGAAACCAAAACCTATGATAAAAACGGTAATTTGGAAAAGATATATACTTATCAGAATGATCAGTTAAACGGTCCGGCACGTTCTTTTGATAAAGACGGTAACCTGACTGCCGAAGCCACTTTCAAAAATAATATTCAGTACGGTATTGAAAAAGGATATTATCCGAACGGAACCGTGCGGTACGTTTATGAACTGAACGACAACGGCGTTTTTCACGGTAAAGGTAAACAGTTTTATGAAAACGGCAAACCGTACAGCGAAACATCATTTGTGAACGGCAAAATAGAAGGTCTGGAACAAATTTATCACGAAAACGGGGAAATTGCCGAGGTGCATTCTTATGTTGACGGCGTCGAGGACGGCAAACAACGTTATTACTACGAAAACGGCAAACTTATGAGCGAAATTCCGTATATCAAAGGAAAACTTGAGGGTAAAGCCGTTAAATATTATCCGAACGGTCAAATTCAGGAAATTGACCACTTTAAGGATAATATGCATGAAGGTGTTGTCGAAATGTACAACGAGGACGGTGTGTTGGAGGCAACCTCAAACTACGTTAACGACAAGCTCGACGGTTTGATGACGATTTATCGCAACAAAATTATTTATTCCGAGTTGTTATATCGCGACGGCGCCCGTAACGGCTTATCCAAGTTGTATGATGAAAACGGTAAACTTTTATCAACCGCCGAATTTGAAAATGATATGCTCAACGGTCATGAAATCGGTTTTTACCCGAACGGCAATCGCAGTTATGATTATGAATATAAAGAAGGCGAACTTCACGGCAAGGCCATTGATTATTATCCGGACGGTCAAATCAAGCAACAGGTTTTGTTCAAAAACGGTGTGATCAGCAGTCCGGTCGTTCAATATGACGAAAAAGGTCGTAAACTGGTGGAAACCACTTATTTGGATAATGTGATTAACGGCAACGTTCGTGTGTTTCACGAAGGCAGTAATAAGCTGAGTGCTCTTATTCCGTATATCAACGGCAAGATTTCCGGCGATATTGAAGACCGCGGCGAATACGGTAATATCGAACGCAAAGTAAGCTTTAAAGACGGTGTGTATCAAGGCGTGGTTGAGGGCTTTTATCCGGACGGAAAATTGCAATATAAAATCCAAACGCCGACCGCTGGTGTTCCGGCCGATAAACTGTATTATAACGCTGACGGCGAACCGGTGAAAGAAAACCTGACCGGCGAAGTAACAACTTATTTTCCGAACGGTTCCGTTGAAAGTGAACTGCCATACAAAAACGGCGAAATCAGCGGTCTTGTTAAAGTTTTTCAAGAAGGTTCAGATACCCCGCGCTATGAGGCTGAAATTGAAGACGGCATGTATAACGGCATTTATAACGAATACGATGAGAAAGGCCATTTGGTTATTGCCGCTACCTATAAAGACAATCAACCGAGTGGCGAGATGAAAAACTATTTTGAAGACGGTAAGACTCTGAGCAGCGTTATTCCTTTTGCAGACGGCGCGGCCAATGGCGAGGCAATCGGTTATTATAAGGACGGTCGAAAAGCTTTCAGTGCCACCTTTAAGCAAAATAAAATAGACGGTCTGTTAAAGCTGTATTATCCGTCCGGTGCGGTCAGAGCCGAAAAAATGTTTGTGAACGGTAAGTGGACCGGCGATGAATATCGTGAGTACGATGAAAAAGGCAATATGACCTTCCAAATTGCCAATGACGGTTTCGGCACAAAATATTACAAATATGACGATAAAGGTGAAAAGAGCGAGATGAGCGAAGATGAAAAACAATACCTGATTTTGCGTGTTGATTCGGACTTCTCAAAAATTCACGGCGAAAATATTCTGTTGGAACAAAACAGAGGTATTCCGGATTATTAAGAGGCAACCATGGAAGATATTGAAATTCGCAACCGTCTGATGGAATTGGAAATGGCTATTGACCATCATGCCAAAATGCTTGAAGATTTGAGCGAAATGTTAATTAAACAAGGAAAGCAGATTGACCGCTTGCAGAAGCAAAATGATATCCTAAAAGAAGCGCTTTCTCAAGATGTGGTCAAACCGCTGAGTGAGGAATCCCCTCCACCGCACTATTAGAAAGGATTTTGATATGCGCGTTATCATTGAACCGAATTACGAGGAATTGAGTTTGTGGGCGGCACAATATATTGCCTATCGCATCAAAAAACATAAACCTTCCCCAAAACGACCGTTTGTGTTAGGGTTGCCATCCGGTTCAACACCGCTCGGATTATTCAAGTATCTGGCGCAATATTATAAAGACGGCACGCTATCCTTTGAAAACGTTATTTTCTTCGGCATGACGGAATATGCCGGCATCGGTGCCGGCGATCCGCACGGGTTCCAATATTTTCTGTGGGATAATTTCTTAAAATTTGTGAATGTCAAAAAAGAACATGTTTATTTTTTGAACGGTCTGACCACGGACTTTGCCAAAGAATGTGCGGCTTATGAAAAGAACTTGCATAAATACGGCGGTGTTCATTTATTTGTCGGCGGTATCGGTGTTGAAGGCCATATTGCATTCAATGAACCTTTCTCATCGCTGACCTCGCGCACTCGTGCCACCATGCTGGCTCAAAGCACCATTCATGCTAATTCTCGATTTTTTGATAATGACGAAAAGAAGGTACCGACTATTGCTTTGACCATCGGTATTGGCACCATGATGGAGGCCGAAGAAATTCTGATTCTGGCATCCGGTTCCCAAAAAGCAGCGGCCATTCAGGCAACGGTAGAAGGTAATTTGACTCACGCTTGTCCGGCTAGCTGTCTGCAAATGCACCCGCAAAGCATTATCGCCTGCGATGATGCCGCAGCAGCACAGCTTTCGCAAAAAACCATTGCTTATTTCAAAGAGCTCGGACGCCACAGCATTTGATAATATTTATGATTCTGTCAGCCTGGTCAAAACTTCAGATGCCGAACCTTGCATGGCAATCGTTTTGCCGTTGATTGTGCAAGATTTATCGGTCGGATTATAGAGGCAGTAGGGCGAAGTAAAATAGTCGCCGTAAACGTTACTGTCGTCAATATGCAAAGCAATTTCTTCCTGCCGGCAGTAATCCGCTTTGGCTTTATTCCATAATTCATCATCCATATGGAAAGAACCGTCCGGCAAAAATTGTATCAGCTCTTTATGCTTATAAAAATCAAAAATGCACCAAATTTTATGATACCGAATGCCGTATTTTTCCGCATATCGTTCGATGTGTCGCCGCGGACCGCCGCTGACAATATGCACTTCAATTCCTTGCTCAACGGCTGCTGTTGTCAATGCTTGAAAAAACGCGGGATCCTGATTGATAACACCATGAAAATCAATGCCGATTTTTTTAATTTTCATCATCGTCTCCGAAGTTGGCGTTATACCACTCTTTCATCGAATTCGGGCTCAAAATAGACAACGCATTGATATCAACATCCGGTTTTTCGACCGAACCGTTGATTTTATAATCTGCGGCGAAAATAGTGCCGTCTTTACTGGCCAACAAATCGCCGACAACCGGAATTTTGCCCAATAATCGGTTGAGGCTGTAAGCCGGGGCAATCACCCCTTTTAAATTCAAAACATCTGTGGCACGATTATAAGTTCCCTTGGCCGTCAACCCGACCACACTCCCCTCGGCTTTAACCTGATTAAGCTGCAAAATTTTGCGTTCATATTCAAACGGTGCGCTTAAATGCGTAAATGTCAAACCATCGCCGCGCAACAAATCCAACATCCCGGTCAACGATGCCACGGAGAGCAACTGCGCCATCACCGGCGCGTTACGAATACTGAAATCACGAACCGTGGCATGTCCGATAAATTTTTTACCGGCATCGCGTCGCGCTTCCAATTTTAAGGTTCCGCCGACCATATTATCGTATAAGTGCAAAACTTTTAATGTACTGCCGGCGTTGTTACTGTCAATCGACAGATAGTGTTCTTTTTTGCCGCGCGGCGTATAATCGACGTTCAGTTTAATTGATTTATCAATGCCGTAGTTGCCAACCAAGTGAACTTCATCAATACCAATCCCGTAGCGCAGTTTGGCGTTGCCTGCAAAATTTTTAATCGGGGTTGATTTATTGGTCCACAAACTATTCACGGAAATAAAGACATCGATGCTGTTGACCTTTTCCAAACCGTCATCTTCATTTTTCTGCTCGACTTGCTTCGGCGCATCTTTTTTATCTTTATCATCATCTTTATCAAAGAGAGCTGTTAAATCAAAGCTGCTGCCGGAAACATCAACTTTCACAAACGCCCGTTCGGCGTCGGTCAGGCTGATTTTTGCCCGCGCAGATGTTTTCGGCGCACTGATTTGCCGAATATCAACCAATTTTACCCGCCCGCTCGGATACATATCAACACGGCCGGTAATGTCATAATCTGCCGTATGGAAAGTCATATTATCAATCGCTTGAATTTTATCTTTTTTGAGCGTCAGATGGGCATTCAAATCGGCAGGTTTACCGTTTTCTTTTACCAATCCCAAATATGCATAGTCCATTTTGGCGTGTTGTAAATCTGCCTTCAAACTGATATTGATCAAATCGTTTTGCTTAACCACCACATCAGCGTTAACCAAAGCATATCCGCTGACATTCGGTTCATCTAAAATACTCCAATCAATACCGAGTATTTTTTTGGCTTTATCATCAAGTTTAAAAGCAATATTCAGTTTGCTCTTATAATTTTTATCGGCAAATTTTTCATTCATTTTCAAGCTCAGCGGAATACCGTCAAACTTTCCCTCACCGTTCAAACTCCAGCCTGCCGAATTAACTTTTAATTTGATATTATCGGATGCAATGGTGTGTTCCGGCAACAAATCGGTAATTTTAATGTTATGCAAGTCGGCATCAACATCAACCTTAATATCCTTGCCTTCCAAGTCCTGACGCAATTCAAAATTCAGCTTGAGTTTCAAATCAACTTTACCGTCAAAGTCCTCCGGTTTTACGCCCATGGACGATGTGAACTCAAGCGGCGGATTATCAATCAATTTTAAGGCATCTTCAACCGTTGAATTTCCGACAAGGTCAATTAAAATAAAATTATCTTCCTTATTTAAGTCATAAATATCAACTTTGCCGCCGGTAATCGAAATACCGTCGCTGTATCCCTTATCAATATCAATCAAAATATTGCGCGGCGTAAAATGCGCCGTTCCGTACACTTTATGCACCGGCGGCATTCCTTCCAGATAATCAATATCGCCGTCCGTCAGTTGTGCCGTCCCGCGCAAGTCCAACAACCCAAACACATCGTTCTTTTTATCATAGCCGATATCAAAGGTAAAGTCGCCTTTCTTGGCAACACCGCCGACAAGCCCGTTTTTGCACCACAACCATGCCGGCTCGGCAGCATA
>JAGCYN010000094.1 GCA_017960745.1 Alphaproteobacteria bacterium
GACTATTTGATTCACATTACGGATAAGGGCGGTTTGAAAAAGCTTTTGATTGATATAGAAGTGCAAGATGAGATATTGCATAACGCCGCGCAATTAGAAAAAACGGAGGAAGAACTGACCGCGGCCTTAAGAGCTTCTATTACCGTGACGCCGAAACTGAATTTTGTGCCGGTAGGAACATTGCCGGAAATTCAGGGCAAGGCCAAAAGAGTTGTGAAAGAATAAAAAAAATTATAAATGTGAAAAAGGCACCTTAAGAGGTGCTTTTTTTGTGTTAAAATGCAAAATTTTACACGGTGCCGAAGAATGTTGACAAAATAGCGACAATCTGCTAGAATGAAACCGTAGTTTAAGTATTTTTTTGGTTTACATTATGGAAAAGTCTCATGGTTAGATAGGTGATTAGAATTAGTCACTTGTATCCGCAGATGTCCTGTTTATGCAGACCAACAAAGATATAGTTATTAATCCTAAAAATTTTTTTTAATCATGAAACAGAGAATTATTATCTTAGCTGTTGCCGCATTAGTTGTAATCGTATCAATCCTCATTGGAACAAGTCATCAAACTGATGTTAAAACTGCCGGTATGGGTATCAACCTCAATACGGCCAATGATACAACCATTTCGAACAACAACGTATCAGCGTCTGTCCAGAAGGACAACGACAAAGAGGAATTGGCACAGATTATGCTGGTTTCCGGCTGGACCAAGCAGCAGAACGGTCTTTATGTCGGCTACAACATGGTCGGCACCGTTTCTACTCAGTTCGGCGTCGCTTGTCCGGTTCTCGCTTTCAAGGCCGGTGCTGATTTCGACAGCTTCAAGCTTGAGGCTAAGGTCGGTCAGTTTGGCAGAAACACGATTACCACAACAGGATTTGATGCTCAGTTCGGAAACGACTGCGTACTTTTAGGCGAGAGTGCTACCGCTTCCAAGGCTGCTCAGCTTTCTTATATCAGTAAGAATACGGTGCTCAGCGTTGGACATCAGGGTGGTGAAAGCGTCTATAAGTTCAACGACGGTAGCTGGTATCTCTGCGCTCAGCAGGGTATTGGCAATGTCCGCGTTTCCGGTGGTGTTGACTTTGCTGAAGAGACGAAGGGATTTGCCGCTGCTAACTGGTCCGATGGTAAGCACCATTCGGTAACCGTTACAGGTAACAACCTCGGAACTGATGCAAAGAACTGCGTTCTTTCTTATACCTGCAACCGCATTCCGATGAAGAAGTTTATGCTGAACTTCGGTAGCGCTTTCTACTTCCAGAAGGGAAAGTCAGGTATGAGACTCGTTGCCGGTCTGACCAAAGGTAAGATGCAATTCTTTACCGAGGCCGGTGGTTATCTTGCTCAGAACGTCGTTAAGCCGACGTTCGGTGGAGGTTTGAATTACAACTTTTAACGATTTATGACAACAACAGCATTGATTGCGTCCGTTTTGGCGCTTTTCGGCAATGTCGCCGTTGTGTATTTACCCTTCGATAACAAGAAGAAGGTAATGCTTGGCGGAATTGTCGCCTTCGTGCTGATGGGATTTATTGTGTCGCAAAACGCATATACGGGAGAAATTCCGGTGATGTTGCGTGATAAAATTGCACAGACACAGAACCCTGAGGCCAAAGAGCTCATGATGGCGCACTTCAATGTTGCGGAAGAACAGCTTCATACCGAGGCCGGCTTGCAAACACCCATCGAGTTATCGGTCGGGATTTTGCTGGTGCTGGCTTTGGTTATGACGCCTGTCCTTTTGAAAATCGTGAGTGACAGCGAAGAAGCCGAAAAGGTTCACAGTTGGCTACTTTCCTTAAACATTTTAGCGGGCATGTCTTTGCTTTCGCTATTTTGTGGGTTAGATATGCCGGTGATGCCGTTTTGGAGAAAAAATACCCAGCAGGAGAGTGCAAACGATCTTGCTGTACTACAAAAGGAAACCGTTCTGTCGTAAAAAACAGAGCGGCTTTCTTTTATGTGTTTCTGAGTGCCAACGCTTCCAGTTCTTTGAGCTTGTCGCGATAAATCATCGCCTGTTCAAATTCCAAATTCTGCGCCGCTTCTTTCATTAGTTTGGTGTATTCTTTGATTTTTTTATCAATATTTTTGATTTGCTCGATGTTTTCGGAGTCATCTTTTACAAAATCGGTTTCGGTCATTTCTTTTAAGGTTGAAGAAATGCTCTTTTTAATGGTTTGCGGGGTGATGCCGTTGGCAATGTTGTATTCGGTTTGTTTGTGGCGGCGGCGATTGGTTTCATCTAACGCCACCTTAATCGAATCGGTGATTTTATCGGCATACAGAATAACGCGACCTTCGGCATTGCGGGCGGCGCGGCCGATGGTTTGGATCAGCGAACGTGTCGAGCGCAAAAAGCCCTCTTTATCGGCATCTAAGATGGCTACCAGCGAACATTCCGGAATATCCAAACCCTCACGCAACAGGTTAATGCCGACCAAAACATCAAACTTACCGAGCCGTAAATCGCGAATGATTTCAATGCGCTCCAGCGTTTCGATATCCGAGTGCATATAGCGGACTTTGACGCCGTTGTCTTTCAAATATTCGGTCAAATCTTCCGCCATTTTTTTGGTTAAAGTCGTCACCAACACGCGCTCGCCTTTGGCGGCGGTTTTGCGGCATTCTTCCATCAAATCGTCCACCTGATTTTCTACCGGACGCACAATGCACAGCGGATCAGTCAAACCGGTCGGGCGTATCACCTGTTCGGAAAAAACGCCTTTGCTTTGTTCCAGTTCCCAATCACCCGGTGTGGCCGAAACAAAGATGGTTTGCGGACGCATGGCATCCCATTCTTCAAACTTCAGAGGCCTGTTATCCAAGCACGACGGCAGGCGGAAACCGTATTCCGAAAGAGTTGATTTGCGGTTGCGGTCACCGCGATACATGGCGCCGATTTGCGGCACGGCAATATGGCTTTCATCAATAAATAACAGGGCGTTTTTCGGAAAATATTCAAATAAGGTCGGCGGCGGTTCACCGGGAGCGCGACCGGTCAAATAACGCGAATAATTTTCAATGCCTTTGCAATGGCCGGTGGTGTCCATCATTTCCAAGTCAAAACGGGTACGCTGTTCCAAACGTTGAGCTTCCAACAGTTTGCCGGCGTCATTCAATTCTTGCAAGCGAACGGCCAAATCTTCTTTGATGTGCGTCATGGCTTGTGACAGTGCCGGGCGCGGCGTCACATAGTGATTGGCCGGATAAACGGTAATTTCTTCCAGTTGGCGTGTTTTTTTGCCGGTCAAAACGTCAAATTCGTAAATTTCTTCAATTTCATCACCGAAAAAGGATACGCGCCAAGCGCGGTCTTCATAGTGCGCCGGAAAAATATCGAGCGTATCACCGTTGACGCGGAAAGTGCTGCGCACAAAATTGACGGTGCAACGTTCATAAAGCAACGCCGCCAACTGACGGTTGATTTCCGGCAACTCAACGGTGTCTCCGACTTTAAGCTGAAAAACCATCGAGGAATAAGATTCCATACTGCCCAAACCGTAAATACAGGAAACCGACGCCACAATAATGACGTCGCGCTCTTCCAAAACATTACGGGTGGCACCGTGGCGCATGCGGTCAATTTGTTCGTTAATGGCGGAGTCTTTTTCAATGTAAGTGTCGGTTTTCGGAATATAGGCTTCCGGCTGATAATAATCATAGTACGACACAAAATATTCCACGCAGTTATGCGGAAAAAATTCTTTCATTTCGGCATAAAGCTGGGCGGCCAAAATTTTGTTGGGTTCCATAATCAGCGCCGGGCGTCGGCATTGTTCAATGATTTTGGCCATGGTGAAGGTTTTACCGGAACCGGTAACGCCGAGCAAAACCTGATTGCGCAAACCGTTTTCGACGCCTTCGCACAACTCGCGAATCGCCTGCGGCTGATCGCCGGACGGTTCAAACGGACTTTCGATTTTGAAGACTTTGTCTTGCGCGCTCATCGGCTGAAAATCAGTAAGTTACTTTATATTCTTCTTTAAGATATTCGATAATTTTATCACGATCGGACAGAATTTCACGCGTCAAGACCGGCGGCGGTGTTTCGCCGTTTCTTTTGGCGGCGCGGATGCGTGCCTGATTGATATGCATAGCCTGTTGTGCCAATTCCGGCAATGAATAGGTGTCATACATATTCTGCAGGCGGTTGTTCATCGAGCGCTGCGCTTTGGCAACGTTGACCGGTGAGGCCACATAGGAATTGCCGACATGGTCAAGATCCAACATTTCTTCGGCCGTAATGATGTGAAACTCCGGAAAGTCGGATTTTTTCTGCTGTTCTGCTTGTTCCGCAAAAGCCGGTGCGTTACAAAGTACAAATGCAAAAGCCAACGGTAAAAGATATTTGTTCATGAGATACTCCTTATTTTAACATTTGTTCGGCGCTTTTTCTGATGCCTTCGGCGGAATTCATCAGATTATCGACAGACCGAGTGGTTTCTCGTTTCAGTTTGTTGTATTTGGCCGTTATGCCGCCAACATAGTTATCGTATTGCTGTGAAAGGTCATCAATGGGGCTGCTCGAGCTTGGAGCCGGTGCCGAACTGTCGCCAAACAGCGAATCCAACATACTGCCGGAATCGGAAGCCGGTGCGGATGCCGCCGGCTTTGAGTTGCCATCACCGAACCACTCATCCCAAATAGAGGACGAATCTTGTTCGGCAACCGGTCGCGGCCGTTGGATATTGGCCACGCCGCCGCGCTCAATGCGGCGAGCAGGTCGGTAAGAATTCGGAATTTCGGCTGTTGCCGGTTGTTCGTAATAAGTATCAAGTTCCTGCATTTGAGGGGCTGCGGGTGCATTATCGGCTTGAGTTCTATCAACCAGCCACGGATTAGCGGCCAAACCGTTATCCATCTGCACGGTTTCCGGTTTGGCAAGCGGCTGAGGTGCCGGATCTGATGTCGGCAATGCGGCAGCACTCGGATTGTTTCGTGCCCACGGATTTGCAGGCAAAGCATCAGCACAAGCCGGATGACCGTATAAAGCGACAGCGATTGCCGTCAGTATGCAACTCAATTTTTGTATCATCAATTTACCTTTGCTTCGGTTATCATAACACAAAAAAAATGAAATATCAGTTACAAAATGCACAAGTTTGAACTTTTTTCGGATAATTGCTTCAGAAAAAGCAAAAATTTATTCCTGTTCGATACCATAGGCGCAAAAGGTTTCCGTTTCGGCAGACTTTTTGACGATGTAAGCCGGTGTGTTAACAACGGTGCTGTTTGCCGGAATGTCATGTATCACAATGGCATTAGAGCCGATTTTGACGTTATCGCCCAACGTGATAGGTCCCAATATTTGCGCGCCGGAACCGATGGTGACATTATTGCCGACGGTCGGATGTCTTTTTTCAAGCTTGTTGCCGTTTTCATCATAAAGTTTGCGGCCGCCCAGCGTGACATCGTGATAGAGCGTGACATTGTTGCCGATTTCGGTGGTTTCACCAATCACAACCCCCATACCGTGGTCAATCATAAAGCCGTAACCGATTTTGGCGCCGGGATGAATTTCAATGCCGGTTAAAAAACGCGCGGTTTGCGAGATAATGCGCGCCGTCAGCAGAAAATTATGCTTCCAAAGCCAGTGTGCCAAGCGATAGATGGCAATGGCGTGCAGTCCCGAAGAGCAAATAACGGCTTCCAAACGGCTTCTGGTTGCCGGATCTCTTTCCATGACGGCATTGATGTCTTGTAAAATTAACTTGTAATTTGAAAACATTATGTGTTATACTCCCGAAAGTTTAACATCCGTAAAAAAATATTATGTGCGAGATATTAAAATAGAATTAAAGAGAAAAATATGGTTGAAGTTTTATTTAACGGACACGCAGGGCGCTTGGAAGGTCGATACAGTCAGAGTGAAAGACCGAATGCGCCGGTTGCGCTGATTTTGCATCCGGATCCTTTATTCGGCGGCACAATGAACAATAAGGTTGTTTACAGCTTATTCAGCTGTTTTAAGGATTTGGGTTTTTCTGTTTTACGTTTTAATTTCAGAGGTGTCGGTCGTTCACAGGGACAATTTGAAAACGGTATCGGCGAGCTTTCGGATGCCACCATTGCTTTGGATTGGTTGCAAAACATGAATCCGGATGCCAAACAATGTTGGATTGCCGGTTATTCGTTCGGTGCCTGGATCGGCTTGCAGCTGTTAATGCGTCGTCCGGATATCAATAATTTTATTGCCGTTACGCCGCCGGCCAATGAACGCGATTTTTCGTTTTTGGCGCCGTGTCCGGCCTCCGGTCTGATTGTTCAGGGCGGCAGAGATGAAATTACAACGCCGTCAACGGTTGAAACTATGGCCAGACGATTGAATAATCAGCGCCATGTGGAAATTGATTTTGCCATGATTGAAGATGGTGATCATATGTATAATAACCATCTGAAAGATTTGTACAAAGTCAGCGGTCAGTATGTTATCAGCGCCATGCAACGCCGTGCACCGCTTAAAAAACGCCGCGGTCGCCGTAAAAAATCGGAATTGGAAGACGATTATTTGTTAGACAGCGGTGTCAATGACGAGCAAGAATATATTGATGATGTTGAAAACGGGGATGAGGAATAAAGTGTCTAAGAAAGTTAAAAGCGGTAAAAAGGTGAATGCTGACGCTGAAAAAACAGCTGAAAAAGCACAAAACGCTAATCAAGATGAGCAAATTTCCGCAGCCCGAAACAAAGCCAAGCCTAAAACCGAGAGTTTTAAAAAGTCGTTTATCGAAAATGTTAAGACGGTTTTTATTGCCATTCTCTTAGCTTTGTTTATCCGCAGTTTATTTTTGGAACCGTTCCGGATTCCATCCGGTTCAATGTATCCGACTTTGCGGGTTGGTGATTATTTATTTGTTACCAAATATACTTACGGCTACTCGCGTTATTCTTTTCCGGGCGGCTTCCCGATTTTCAAAGGTCGAATCTGGTATTCGGAACCGAAACGGGGTGATGTGGTGGTTTTCCGTTTTTCCAAAAACGGCAGTACAGACTTTATTAAACGGATCATCGGGCTACCTGGCGATACGGTGCAGGTCAAAGACGGACGTTTGTATTTGAACGGTAAAATGGTTGAACGAAAAGAAAACGGCCGCTATATCGTTGACGAATACGTCGCAGCGCCGGAGTTTTATCGCCAATATACCGAAACGTTGCCGGGCGGTTTGCAACACCAGATTTTGGAAATTTCCGATGAGGAAAGAATCGTGGATAACACCGAAGAAATGGTGGTGCCGGAAGATTCATTTTTTGTGATGGGTGATAACCGCGACCGTTCGGATGACAGCCGTATCAGTGTCGGTTTTGTTGATAAAGACTATTTAATCGGCAAGGCAAAGTTTATGTTCTTTTCACATAATGACAAGGGCTCGTTGCTTAAGCCGTGGACATGGTATCGGGCTATCCGTTGGGAGCGTTTATTCAGAGGTATAAAATAAAAAATGGAACAGCTGCAACAAATTTTGAAATATCGCTTTAATGATGTGCGGCTGTTACAGCAAGCTCTGACACACAGCAGCGTTACCGGAAACGAACACCGCAACTATGAGCGGTTGGAATTTCTCGGCGATCGCGTGTTGGGCATGACAATGGCGCACTTGCTGTTTAAAATGTTTCCGAATGATCGGGAAGGGGTTTTGGCACAGCGGCACGTTAAGTTGGTGTGTGCCGATATGGTTGCCAAAGTGGTGCAAGGCCTCGGGATTGAACCTTATATTCAGGTGAAAGATAAAGAAACGCTGAAAAGCACCAATGTTCTTTGTGATATCGGCGAAGCGATTATCGGCGCCATTTATATTGATTCGAACATTGAAAACGCCATTCGTTTTGTGGAGCGCAATTGGCGCGATATGATTGATATGGAAACCGGCTCGGAGAAAGATTTTAAAACGCAGTTACAGGAAAGATTTCATGCGCTGAAATTACCGTCACCGGTTTATGAAGTGGTGGATAAAGCAGGCAGTGAACATGAGCCGATATTTACGGTGAAAGTTGCCAAAGATGAGAAAATTTTCGCTTTCGGCCATGGCAAAAACAAAAAACTGTCAGAGCAGGACGCAGCCGAACAATTGTTGCAGATAATGGGATAAGAGATGACTAGATGTGGATGTGTGGCGCTGATTGGAGCGCCGAATGCCGGAAAATCGACGATTACCAACAATTTTGTGGGTTCGAAGGTTTCGATTGTGTCGCCGAAAGCGCAGACCACACGAACCACAATCAAGGGAATCGGCATTTACGATAACACGCAGATTATTTTCTTGGATACGCCGGGGATTTTCAGCCCGAAACGGCGCTTGGATCGCGCGATGGTGGCGTCGGCTTGGGACGGTTCCGGCGATGCGGATATCAATGTGTTGGTGGTTGATGCCAAACGCGGTATGAATGAAGAAACGTCGGCGATTATTGATGAGTTAATCAAACGTAATGCTCATGCCGTTTTGGCGTTCAATAAAATCGAATTGGTGGATGAAGAGCGCATTGAAGAGTTAAAAGAAGAATTTGAAAATGTGTTTGCGTTTGACGCGGTGTTTGCGTTTTCGGCGCAATCCGGCGATCATATTCACGAGTTTTATCAATATTTGGCCGATAATTTGCCGGAAAGTCCGTGGTATTATCCGGAAGAACAAATGTCGGATATGCCGTTGCGCTTGTTGGCTGCCGAAATTGTGCGCGAAAAGCTGTTTTTGAATTTGCGTCAGGAATTACCGTACGCGCTGACAGTGGAACCTGAGCTTTGGGAACATAAGGAAGACGGCTCGATCCGGGCCGAAATGACGATTTATGTAGCACGCGAAGGGCAGAAGTCGATTATTTTGGGCAAGAACGGCGCCATGATTAAAAAAATCGGTCAGAGTGCGCGTGAAGAATTGGAAGAATTGTTGGAAGAGCGCATTCATTTGTTTTTATATGTCAAAGTGCGCGAAAAGTGGGTGGATGATCCGGCGCGCTACGGCGATTGGAATTTGAATTTCAAGGCTTAAAAATGCAACCACCGCCAAACACAGAGGTTTGACGGTGGCAACTGTAATTAAAGTTCAAAGTTTCATGATGATACCGCAATATTCGGGCGTTTTTCCTTCAAAGTTTTCCTGAAGCGATATGGCGGCCGTACTGCTGCCGTTGTTATACCAGAATAATGTGGTCGGCAGGGGGGCATCGCCGTTTTTAATTCGCATATCGGAAACGGTTTTCCAGTTTTGCCGCAGAACCTTTATATCATCGGCTTCCAGAAGTCTGCCGCCGAATTGTTGCTGAAATTCGGGCAAATCCTCACGCGTAAAGCCATCTTCGCTGATAACGCAATGAATGACCAGCGTCGGGCTGATGCGATAGCCGACAACCATACCTCTTTCATCTTGCGGGGTTTCGCTTTCAAAACCGTCTTCATAAACGTAGCGCGGGCGTCTGTAATTAATGGCACATTCCGCCAAAACATTTTGCCGGTTGAGTTTTTCCGCAATATCTTTCCACATTTTTTCATCAGAGAGTTTGAGAGTGATCAGACGGGAAAAATAAATTGACCACATGAAAAAGATGCCGATAAGCAACATTGCCAGTGCAAAAATCAGGCAAGCAAGTACCAGACCGACGCATTCCCATGAGGTGGACGCAATATCACGCCAAGCAACACATATAACACATCCTGTCCACAACAAACACGCAAAAGCATAAGACTTAATATAGGGCCAAATCGGCACATTTTTGGAAGCCTTGGGTTTCGGCATCAGGAACAGGGCGCAGTTGAAAATTGCCGCCGCGGCAAGCAGAGAAGTTGAAAGCCAGTGTGAAAGACTCGGCTCCTGCTGTACACCGCGCAGATACAATACCATAGCTACAAAAGAGACGATGACGAGGAACAATTCGCGATAATTGTTGTAAACCTCGACCTGTGAATCGTTTACAGTTTTTTCCATAATAATGATGATTTTTAAGTTTGTATTTAAGTAATTAAAAATTTGAAAATATAGTAACAACAATAGCCGGATTGTCAAGAAATATTTGACAATTTTTTGGCAAACTCCGAAACCGCAGAAAATATGCGTGGGGTAATATAATACCTTTATAATAAAATATTGAAATTTTAGTGTTTTTTTTGATTGACAAGATAAAAAAAATCGGTATATTGACACCGAATTTAGTAACAAAATTGCTTTATGAAAGAGATTAAAATGATTTCAACACACACAACTAAACCGTCCGACATCGAAAGAAAATGGTATGTCGTTGACGCAGAAGGCGTTGTTTTAGGTCGTCTTTCCGCTGAAATTGCGAAGATTTTGCGCGGCAAGAATAAGCCTTATTATACGCCGAATTTGGATTGCGGCGACTATGTTGTCGTTATCAATGCGGAAAAAGTTAAGTTAACCGGCAAGAAGTTGTCTGATAAACATTATTATCAACACACCGGTTACATCGGCAGCGTAAAAGATACAACAGCCGGCAGAATTTTGAACAGCCGTTTTCCGGAACGCGTTATTCAAAAGGCTGTTGAAAGAATGATTTCTCGTAACCCGCTCGGCCGTCAGATGATGACAAAGCTGAAAGTTTATGCCGGTGAAAATCATCCGCATACAGCGCAGAATCCAGTTGTTTTGGATATTGCTTCTCAAAACCCGAAGAATAAAAGGAGTGCTTTATAATGCCTAGAAAGAAAATTGAATCTTTGCAAGATATTAAATCTGCAACAACTGAAGTTGAAACAGAAGTTAAAGCAACTCGCAAGTCGGTTAAAGATAAGCAAGGTCGCTCTTATGCAACCGGTAAAAGAAAAGATGCCGTTGCCCGCGTTTGGATTAAGCCGGGTAAGGGTGTTATTACCATTAACGATAAGTCTATGGATGAATATTTTGCTCGTCCGG
Organism: Alphaproteobacteria bacterium; assembly: GCA_017960745.1. Classification (GTDB taxonomy): domain Bacteria; phylum Pseudomonadota; class Alphaproteobacteria; order RF32; family CAG-239; genus RUG410. The sequence continues at coordinate 10,868 of JAGCYN010000094.1, forward strand.
TTTTGAAGATGGTGATCAATCAGCCGTTCGTGATTACCAATCGTGAAAATGAATTTGACGTTGTTTGCACGGTTAAAGGCGGTGGCTTGTCCGGTCAGGCCGGTGCTATTAAGCACGGTATTTCTAAGGCTTTGAACGAATATGAGCCGGAATTGCGCTCGGTTTTGAAACAAGCCGGTTTCTTAACCCGTGATGACCGTGTTGTTGAACGTAAGAAATACGGTAAAGCTAAAGCTCGTCGTTCTTACCAATTCAGCAAACGTTAATCTCAAAACGTTTTTCAAAAAAGGGGCTGCATTTGCAACCCCTTTTTTTATCTTGCTTAAAAGCGTTTTTGCAAGGAAAGTTCTATCAGCGATTTTTTATATTCGCGTTGCCAGATGTTTGAGCTTTTGTCGGTGTAACTGTAAGTTAAGGTCGGGACAATATCCCACAGTGAAATATTGCGATTAGAAACGGATATTGCGTAGCGGCGCGTGATATCGCGCTCTCTGATTTGTTCGAATTGATAATCTTTTACCGTCCAACGTGCGCCTTTATAATGGGTGAACTGCAGCGAAGGTTCGGCATAAATATGGAAACCGTAAGGCAATTCAGTGCCGAAACCGATGGCATAACTGGTGCGGTTATTGGTATAAACGCGGTCTTTGGTTTTTTCGTATTCGTAACCGGTTTTGAAAATCAGGTATTGCGTGGCATTCAACGCATAGAAAAGACGCAACCGGCCGCCCTTGACATCGCCGTTGAGAATTTTATCATAGTCATCGTAATATGTCGGTGTTTCGTGCAATTCCAAGTTTGCCGCCAGACGTTTGGTGATATCATAGTTGGTTTCAAATTTGACACCGACGCTGTAATTATAAGCCTTATGCCCTAAATAACGACGCGTTGCCGTCACCCCCAAAAAGATGTCGCCGCGGTCGTGAATATAGCGCGGACCGAGCGCGTCATAAAGATAAACATCGTCATATTGTTTATCGTCGTAGCGGGCGGTGTAGATCATCGCTTCGTTACGCAAACGCCAATGCTCGCCGAGCTTAAATTCATAATGACCGCCGGCGGCCAAATTTAAACCGACGTCGCGTTCCGGCTTATCGAGCGTGTTACACAAAACGCCGAACTGCGTCATAACGCATTGTTCGCCGGCCGTGGTGTTGTTGACGTTATTGTCCGGCGCCACGGCAAAATTAAACCATAAGCTCCAATTTTTATTTTTTCTGATATACTGCAGGGCATTTTTGATGGTGTGTTCGACTGGTTTCGGTAAATTTTTATCGGCCAATGTCAGACGAAAATGGTAGTCGGCGCGCATCCATGATTCCTGGCGCAAATACAAAAGCGCCAGCCGAAAACGAATGTTGGCGATGTTCGGCTGATAATTCAAAATCAGATAATAAATATCGATGGCTTCATCGTATTTTTTTTGTAGCGTGGCAATTTGCGCCAGCAGGTACAGACGTTCAATTTCCAATTCGCGGTTTTGATACGGTTTGACGAGCAACGCCGTGCGGGCATCATCAAGTTTGCCGGCCGCCATTAACTCTTTGGCAAAATGCAAAATATCGGCATGCTTAACGGTCAGTACGTTTGCCGTTTTGTTTTCAGGTTCCGAAACCTTTTCGGGCGTTTCTTTTGCCGCAGCATTTTGTGCCCCGAACAAAAGCAACGCCCCGAAAATTATGGTTGCCGTCCGCTTCATTGATTTATTTTCTTTGAGCGCCGAATCCGATTGCCATGTTCAAACTTTCAGATGTATGGTTGGCATCTATCGGTCTTTCTTCGCCGTAAACGACATAACCCGTGGCTTCGGTCGGATTGTTGTTATCGCCGTAATAGCCGACATCAACCGTACCGTAGGTTTCGCCGCTGCCGAAAGCACCTTCTTTGATGCCCGGTGTGGTGAAATTCTCAACCGTGAAACTATTGTCACGGCCTTCAAACTTAAACTTGCTGTCGGTAATTTTATCACCGTTGGTAAATTTCAGGGTATCGCCGCTACTGCCGGTATTCATTTCAACATCATACCAGTTGTTAAAGTTGGTCACCAGTTTTTGATTGCCGTTATTGAAGGTCAACTTCGCCGTTCCCTGATAACTGGCCGAATCTTCTTGGCGACCGGCGGCACCGTTCCCGCCGTCTTCTTTCTGATAAATCAGCGCGGCGACGGCATTCCCCTCAAAGTTCATTTCGCCTTGGGCATTCAGCGTGCTTGTATCTCTGATGCGTTTCACATCATAGCCGCCGGCAAACACAAATTTTTCATTAACCTCGGCGGAACCTTCGTTAGAGTTGATGCCGATTAAACCGAAGTCGGAATAAGTCAAACCGTGTTCGCCGATGTTTTTGGCATAGCTCTCATAGGTGGTGGTTGAAGTGTGTTGTTCATTTAAGCCGTCGGCAAAGGCCACATTATGGTCGGTAACATTCAGATTAGCTTCCGTAAAATCGGCCACGGTTAACGTGTTTATCCACGCGGTGCTTTGCTCGGCAAAAGTTTCAAAGTCTGCTTCAAACTGTTCATCCGTACCGGTGTAGTGATGTTTCCAATGGTCTTTATCTTCATAAAGTTTGGCAATTAAAAGTTTGCGCAGTTGCTCATCGCTGGTTGCCAGTTCGTTAAATTCCAATTCCAACGAATGGCCCTCAGGGTTCAGATTAACCAATGCACAATCGGTGCTGTAAATACTGCTTTCCTTAACGCCGATACGCAGACCGTAAACAATGTCATAACCGGTCTTTACAAATTTGTTGTCGCTGCCGGCTGCTTTTTGCGAATCAATCATCCGGCTGTTGGCATGATCGGTGTCAATGTCCATATGCAAACCGGTAATATTGCCCTGATCATCAAGGATAAAGTTGACGAAGGTGTCTTGTTCATCACCGTTGCCGACCATGGTCAGTTTGGCATTTTCCAAAGACACATCTTTCACGGTGCCGTACATATCGTATGTTTCCTGCGCCTTATTCTTCACCATATTGGCGTTGCGTTGAAGCCACTTTTTGAGGTGACCGTTCCCCGGTAACATGCTGTTGTCAAAGCCGGCAAGCAGCAAAATCATACGCAAATCTTTGGCATCTACACCGGTTAAATCGCCGCCGTCAATCAGCCACTCTTTCAGGTAGGCGTAAGCGTTTTCGACTTTTTCATTTCCGAAAGTGGTGATTCCCATGGTTTGCAGACCGGAACTCGACGCCAAAGAAGAATCCGGCACCTGAGCAGCCGCCTGATTATATATCTCGGCACGTCGTTGGCTGTTTGAAAAACTGGCTGTCGTCATGCAGGTGGTGCCGCTACAGGAAGCCGTGGTCGGCAAAGTTGTGGTCGGAACCGTGCTGCCGGAGCCGTTACCGCCACCGCCGCCGCCACCGCCGCCACCGCATGCGGCTAAAATGGTTGTTAGGGATAAAATCGTGAATAATGATGTACGCATC
>JAGCYN010000095.1 GCA_017960745.1 Alphaproteobacteria bacterium
AAGATTGCCTGTATGTCGGTGCCGGTATGCAAAACAATGCACTGGGTAAAATTCTGGTGGAAAACGAGCTCGGCGGTTTGGAATTTATTTGTTCCATTCCGGGGTGTGTCGGCGGTTTGCTCAGAACCAACGCCGGGTGCTTCGGTGCCGATACCGCGGCGGTTTTACAAAAGGCCAGAGTCATGGACGGCAACGGTAAAATTATTGAAGTGCCGGCGGCTGAATTTGCGTTTGGTTATCGCAGCAGTGCTTTTCCGTCGGATTGGATTGTACTCGGTGTTTATTTGAAATATCAAAAAGCATCAAAAGAACAAATTGAAGCGGTTATTCGCCAAAATGCCGAATATCGCAAAACCCATCAGCCGCAAAATGTCAGAACTGCCGGTTCGACATTTAAGAATCCGGAAGGGTATAAAGCGTGGCAGTTGATAAAAGAATCCGGCGCCGATGTGTTGCAAATCGGCGGGGCACGGATGTCCCCGCACCATTGCAATTTTTTGGTCAATGACGGCACCGCCACCGCTAAAGATATTGAAGATTTAATGGAAGCCGTTACCAAAACCGTTAAAGCACACAGCGGGGTTGATTTGGTTTCGGAAATTAAAATAGTGGGGAACAGATAAAGTTGACAGCCGATAATAAAATTTATGATGTTGTGGTGTGGCCTTATCGTTTAATCGGCAATTTTTTGCTGTTGGGGGCGATGTGGTTGCTGACGTTCGGTGTGATTACCGTCAGACATAATTTGGTCGGCAAACAAATCGACTCGCTGTTAAGCGAATTATATGATAAAACCGCGGTGTTCGGTTGGGGACTCGATGATGTAACCTTGGAAGGCCGGCACAAAACAACGCTGTCTTCCGTGTTAAACGCGGTTAATTTGAAACGCGGCGATAATATTTTGGAATTGAATTTAGATGAGATTCATGCCAAAGTTGCGGCGTTGCCGTGGGTAAAAAGTGCAACGGTAACCCGTCGTTATTTTCCGAATGTTATTCATATCAGTATTGTTGAAAAAGAGGTAAAGTCGATTTGGCAATACAATCAGGAATTTTATCCGATTGACGAGGACGGCCAGATTATTGAAACCGAATATGTGCCGCAAAAAGATTTGCTGCTGATTATCGGGCAGGGGGCACCGGAACATTTTAATGAAATTCTGCGGATTATGGAAAAAGACAAAGAGTTGTTCGGTCGGTTAAAGGCAGCGAATTTTATTTCCAATCGGCGCTGGGATTTGATTTTTGATGATATTGAGCACGGCGTTACTGTTAAAATGCCGGAAGAAAACGTTGAAGCGGCGTGGAAAAAATTGGTTAAATTGGATAAAACACGCGGCATTCTTAAACGTAAATTAACTTTTATTGATTTAAGGTTAAAAAATAAAGTGATTGTCCGCCTGAACACCAAAAACGGGGCGGCGGATAATCGTTCGGAATAAACGCTATTTACAGAGGATACAGAATTGAGCCGTTCCACTATTGCCGCTTTGGATATCGGGTCTTCGAAAGTATGTTGCGTGATTGCGCATGTCAACCGCGATAAAAAAATCAATATCGTCGGTTACGGTTATAATGCTTCAAAAGGGATTAAAAACGGGGTAATTACCGATGTTAATCAGGCAACGATTTCGGTTTGTAACGCCGTTGAAGAAGCCGAGCAGGCGGCGAATGAACGCATTAACAGCGTTATTCTGAATATTTCCGGCGATAAAACGTCCAGTATTTTGCGCGATGCTACAATTTCGCTGAAGAAAAATCATGCCGTCAATATGGAAGATATTGATAAAGTGATTGCGAAAGGAACAGCTAAAGTCAACGTCAGCGGCAACAACGAAGTTATCCATTGTTCAACCACCACTTTCAAGGTTGATAACGGCGAAGAAATCAAAGATCCGATGAATATTTACGGCGAAGAATTGTCGGTTAAAATGTTAATCGGAATGTATCCGCACATTTTGTTCCGCAATTTATCTTCGGTGGTTGAGGCGGCACATTTGAATGTGGATGAAAAAGTGTTGACGGCTTATGCGTCGGGTATGGCCTGTTTGGTGGAAGATGAACGCGAGTACGGCGCCACCATCATTGATATCGGCGGCGGCACTACCAGTATTGCCACGTTTAAAAACGGTTATCCGGTAGCGTTTTCGACTCTGCCGGTCGGCGGCATTAACATCACGCGCGATATTACGCAAGGGCTGACAACTTCTTTCGAACATGCGGAAGATTTAAAGATTCGCTGCGGCTGTGCGTTTGGTGTGGCGCATGATCAATATGAAAGTATCAATGTTTATCCGTTGGGCGAAGAAGATGACAATTCCATTCGTCAGATGCATCGTTCGGATTTAATTCGGATTATTGCCCCGCGGGTTGAAGAAATTTTTGAATTGGTGGCGCGTAAATTAGATGCACACGGTTTGCGCGGTCAGCAGAATCATCGTGTGGTTTTGACCGGCGGTTGTTCGCAACTTCCGGGAATCCGCGATGTGGCAACGCTGATTTTGGATAAACAGGTGCGTGTCGGTGGTCCGCGGAATTTGCGCGGAGTGCCGGATAAGTTAAACAATAATCCGATTTTTTCAACGGCGCTCGGCATGTTGCTGTTTTCAACCAATAATATGGAACGCAAACCGAAAAAGATTGTGAATACGCCGGTTGGCGAAAGCGGCG
>JAGCYN010000096.1 GCA_017960745.1 Alphaproteobacteria bacterium
AACAAAGTGTCGGTTATTGTTGAAGCGCTGACGGATAACAAAAACCGCACGGCCGGGAACATTCGCACAATTTTCGGTAAGCGCGGCGGCAATATGGGCGAGAGCGGCTCGGTGGTGTTTAACTTTGAACGTATCGGCTATATTGAATATCCGGTTAGTGTTGCGGGCGCGGTTGAGATGTTTGAAGCCGCTTTGGAAGCCGGTGCTAACGATGGTGTTTCAGATGAAGAAATCCATGCTATTGAAACATTGCCGGATGATTTGTCGGCCGTAACCACCGCCTTAGAAGCAAAATACGGGACGCCGTCGGCTTCACGTTTGGATTGGAAACCGGTGGTTAAAACCGAAATTACCGATTTGGATACCGCTCGCAAATTCTTGGAATTTATTGATGCGTTGGAAGATGATGAAGATGTTCAACATGTTTATCACAACGCCGATATTTCCGATGATATTATGGCGCAACTGGCTGAAGAATAAAAATGCGCATTCTGGGCTTAGATCCGAGTTTATCATCAACCGGTTGGGGTGTGATTGAAGTTGAAGGAAACCGTCTGCAATACGTTGCGGACGGTTTTATTCCAACACCGCCGAAAATGCCGATTGAAGAAAGATTGGATCTGATTTTCCGGACGCTTTGCGAGGTGGTTGAAACCTATAAACCGGTGGAAGCGGCGATTGAAAAAACTTTTCTGAACCAAAATCCGGAAAGTTCGCTGAAGCTGAGCATGGCGCGCGGCGTAGTGATTTTAGCGGCGGGTTACAATCATATTCCGCTGTATGAACTGGAGCCGAATAAGGTCAAGAAGGCGTTGGTGGGTGTCGGTCATGCCGACAAGAAACAGGTGGAAGCCATGATAAAAATTTTGTTGCCGGGCTGTAATCCGAAAAATAACGATTCATCGGATGCGTTGGCGATGGCGGTTGCCCGCAGCCATTACCGTTCAACCTTATCGGCGGTAAAATACTAAGCAGCCTGATGATACAAATCCACCGTAAACTCAGCTTCGGTAGAGGCCTCAATGTCTTCTAAAGAAGAGTAGGGACTGATTTCGCGCAGAACCAAGCCCGATTTTTCTACCGTAAATACCGCTTTTTCGGTAATAATCATATCAACCTTATGCGCCACCGTCAGCGGTAATGTGCACTTTTTCAGAATTTTCGGCATGCCTTTGGCGGTGTGTTCCATGGCAATAATCAATTTCTTGGTGCCGACCACTAAATCCATGGCGCCGCCCATGCCCGGCGTGAATTTTCCCGGAATGCACCAGTTGGCCAAGTTGCCTTCCTGATCTACCTGCAAAGCGCCCAAAACCGTTAAGTCAATATGGCCGCCGCGCATCATCGCGAAAGACATCAAACTGTCCACAAAGCAGCCGCCCGGCACCACGGTTACACCGAAACCGCCGGCGTTGATAATGTGTTCATCGCGGGTTGTGTCATCTTGATAGTTGCCGACACCGAGCACACCGTTTTCCGATTGGACAATGATGTGAATATTTTCCGGTACATAGCGTACGGCTTTGGTCGGCAGACCGATACCGAGCGTGACGACCGCGCCGTCATGAAATTCTTTGGCAATGCGTTGCGCGATAATTTCTTGGGTTTGTTCTTTAGTCAGCTCCATCTTGACCTCCGATGATATAATCCACAAAAATCCCCGGTACCACCACATTGTCCGGCGACAGCGGTTCATCTGAGATGTGTTCGGCCTCAACAATAACAATGTCGGCGGCCATCGGCATCAAAACGTTAAAATTGCGGGTAGAGCCGTGAAAGGCGAGGTTGCCGAACTTGTCGGCATAAGTAGCATAAACAATGGCAATATCGGCATGCAAAGGCGTTTCTAACAGAAAATCTTTGCCGTGAACGTTGATAATTTGCTTATTTTTTTCAATATCGGTACCAATGCCGACCGGCGTTAAAATGCCACCCAAACCGGCACCGTCGGCGCGGATGCGTTCGGCAATTGAGCCTTGCGGTTGCAAATCAATCGCAATCAAGCCTTCGTTCATCATGCGGACGGTTTCCGGATTAGTGCCGATATGCGAGACCAACGCGGTTTTGATTTTGCCGGCCACCACCAATTTACCGCGATTGGTTGTGGCGGTGCCGGTGTCGTTGGCAATCAGCGTAAAATCTTTGAGCGGTGTTTGCAACAGCGCATCAATCACGGCTGTCGGCGAACCGCAGTCCAAAAAACCGCCGATCATCAAGATTTGACCGGACTTGAAAAACTGGACGGCCTGTTTTGTTGTGATAAACTGAACCATAAGCACTCCTTTATGCGTTACGCCCAATTTAAAGAAAAACCGATAAATGTCAAGCCGATAAGCAAAAAGGCTCACATCGAAAATGTGAGCCTTTGATGAACCAAATGATTTTAGTGAAGCAATTTGTCAACAGACGGCGCAATCGCAATATCACCGTTGCGAACCGAAACAATCGCTTTGCTGTTGTCTTTCAGCTCACCGCTCAGCAACATCACGGACAGCGGATTTTCCAGTTTCTGCACTAATAACCGCTTCAACGGACGAGCACCGAATTCTTCACTGTAACCGTTTTCGGCGAACCAATCCTTGGCATCATCATCCATCACAATTTTGATATGCCGTTCATCAAGGCGCTTCTGCAAAATGTCGGTTTGAATATCAACAATTTTTCGAATATCCTCTTTTTTCAAGGCATTAAATACCAAAATTTCATCCAATCTGTTAAGAAATTCAGGCTTAAAGAACGACAATAAAACATCGTTGATGTTGGTATTTTCATCCATGCCGGTAATCAAATTGGAGGTCATAATGATAAAGGTGTTCTTAAAGTCAACCGTGCGGCCTTTGCCGTCAGTTAAGCGCCCTTCATCCAGCACTTGCAACAGCAGATTAAACACGTCCGGATGCGCCTTTTCCACCTCATCAAACAAAATAACCTGATACGGACGGCGACGGACGGCTTCGGTTAAAATACCGCCTTCGTCATAGCCGACATATCCCGGCGGTGCACCGATTAAACGGGCCACAGAGTGCTTTTCCATATATTCCGACATATCAATGCGGATATAGGCGGATTCCTCATCAAACAAAAATTCGGCCAAAGCTTTTGCCAATTCCGTTTTACCGACACCGGTCGGTCCCAAAAACAGGAATGAACCAATCGGACGGCTCGGATCTTTAAGACCGGCACGCGAACGACGTACGGCGTTGGCAACAGCCTTCACGGCACTATCTTGTCCGACAACGCGTTTGACCAAATTATCTTCCAAATGCAGAAGTTTTTCGCGTTCGCTGCTGATCAGCTTATCCACCGGAATACCGGTCCATTTTGAAACCACCGAGGCCACCATATCCGGTGTGACGGTTTCGGTCGCCGATTTTTCGGAAGTTTTACTCTGCAACTGTTGCAGTTTCTTTTCTAATTCCGGAATTTCTTTATATTGCAGTTCGCCGGCTTTTTCAAATTCGCCGTTACGCAATGCTTTTTCAGCTTCTATTTTAGCATTATCCAGCCTTTCACGCAGGGTGTTGGCTTCCGAAATGTTCATCTTGTGCATGGTCCATTGTTCGGTCATTTCTGAGGATTTCTTTTCCAATTTCAAAATGTCGACTTCCAGTTTTGCCAAACGCTCCATCGAGTTTTCATCGGTTTCTTTGCGCAAAGCTTCGCGTTCGATTTTCATCTGAATCAGTTGCCGATCGATTTTATCGAGCTCTTCTGGTTTTGAATCAATCGCCATTTTCAGCTTGCTGGCGGCTTCATCAACCAAGTCAATCGCCTTATCCGGCAAAAAGCGGTCGGAAATGTAACGATCGGACATGGTGGCAGCGGTTACCAACGCCGCATCGGAAATGTGAACGCCATGATGCAATTCGTATTTTTCTTTGATGCCGCGCAAAATGGATATGGTGGCGGCAACATCGGTTTCGCCGACGAAGACCGGCTGAAAACGACGGGCAAAAGCCGCATCTTTTTCAATATATTTCTGATATTCTTTCAAAGTGGTGGCACCGATACAATGCAACTCACCGCGCGCCAAAGCCGGTTTTAACAGGTTTGAAGCATCCATGGAACCTTCGGCGGCACCGGCCCCGACCACGGTGTGCATCTCATCGATAAACAAAATGACTTCGCCGTTTGAAGCCTGAACTTCCTGCAAAACGGCTTTTAATCTTTCCTCAAACTCACCGCGATATTTGGCACCGGCAATCAGAGCGCCCATATCCAGCGCCATCAAGCGTTTGTTGGCCAAAGAATTCGGCACGTCGTTATTGATAATACGCTGTGCCAATCCCTCGACAATGGCAGTTTTACCGACACCCGGCTCACCGATCAAGATAGGGTTGTTTTTGGTACGACGCGATAACACTTGAATTGTGCGTCGAATTTCTTCGTCACGACCGATAATCGGGTCCAGTTTGCCCTGAGCGGCGCGTTCGGTATAATCCACCGAATAGCGTTTCAAAGCTTGGAAATTGTCTTCTGAGGAGGCAGAATCAGCCGTTCTGCCCTGACGAAGTTGATTGATGGCCTGATTAAGTTTCTGGGCATCAATGCCGTAATTTTTGTGCAACAAAGCCGCCTGCAGCAACCGTTCAACCGAAATATATGTATCTCCGGCTTGTTTGGCCATTTGTTCGGCATCGGCCAAAACTTTTAACATATCTTTGGAATATTCAAATTGAACATTCTGACCGTCAATGCTCGGCAATTTATCCACTTCTTCGGCAACACGGCTGCGCAGTAAGTCGGCATTTGAACCCATAGAGGTAATCAAACGACTGGCCAAGCCTTCCGGATCTTCCAAAATGACATACAGCAAATGTGCCGGAACCAAAAACTGGTGGTTGCGGCGGATGGCAAGCTTTTCGGCTTCTTGCAAAAATCCGCGGCTTTTTTCCGTAAATTGTTCTAAGTTCATTTTTTTACTCTCCTTTACAGAAAAATATAGTGTGTAAGAAAATGGTTCGCAAGGGCAAAAAAATGTAATTTTTTCTTGACAAAAAAAATGAAAATGCTAGCATTGACGTAAATTTGAGAGTACTTAGATATTATTAACTTTTAAAAACGATCGTTTATGAGAAGAGAACAGGTAGAGGAGGTCATCATGAACCTCTTGGTTGCAGCCGGCAACACAGAAGAAAACATCCGTCAAGCAAAAAACCTTGGTGCGGAATTGAATCTGGACAGTATCGATGTTGCAAATTTCTTGATCAGTTCCGAACAATCCTGCGGTGTCCGCATCAGTGATGACGACGTCGCCGGCTTGATTCACGGTGATTTTGATCATTACTGTACCTACATTACCGACAGACAAAAAAAGTAGCAACATTGTCTGATTAAAGGTTTCTCATGCCTGATTAAAGAGGAGCTCCTTTGGCCAAGGATCTCCTCTTTTTGTTTTTGTGCCGCAAATTTGGATTGCATTCTGCGATTTTTCTTTTATAATCAAAGTCATAAGGAGAACAAAACATGACGATGTGGATTATCATTATGTACGTCACGCTGACCGTAACGGGGATCAGTTTGCTGTATTTAAGCAATCGTGTCTGTCAATTTCGGATAACCGATAAAATTTTCGGCAGCCGTCAACGGCTCAAAGCCTGTTTTTGCACGGCTCTGGTATTTTCTTTATTTTTCTTAATCTGTTTGGTGTTGAACTTTATGAATGCAATTGTCTGTGCCGTGTATTTTGCAATGATTTGGCTGGTTTGCGATGCTCTGATTGCGCTGATAACATGGGCCGTAAAACAATATATCAAACGTGTTGAAAAGAAAGAAATCAGAGAAATTTCGGTCTATATTGCCGGCATTGCGGCAGTCGCTTACAGCTTGTTGGCGCTGGCGGTCGGGTGGAACTTGGCGCACAATGTGGTCAAAACGGAATATCTTGTGTCATCGGCCAAGTTGCCGCAGGAAATAACGATTGTCGGTTTTGCCGATTCTCATATCGGCACCACTTTTCACGCTGACGGTTTTGCCAAACATATTGATGAGATGCAGGCGCAAAATCCGGATATTGTCATTGTTGCCGGTGATTTTGTGGACGATGATACCTCTAAAGAAGATATGATAGCGGCCTGCCGAAAATTGGGTTCTCTGCAGACAACGTACGGCGTTTATTTTGTGTTCGGCAATCATGACAAGGGGTATTACGGGGCGTTGCGCCGCGGTTTCGGTGCCGCAGAGTTAATTGCGGAACTTGAAAAAAACGGGGTGAAAGTTTTGCGCGATGAAACGGTTTTGATCGGCGACACGCTGTATCTGGTCGGGCGAAAAGATTATTCGGTTGAACGGGAACAGCGCGGAAATCGCCAGTCAATGGCAGAGCTGACGGCAGGTTTGGATAAAAGCAAATTCATTTTGGTGGCGGATCACCAGCCGACAGATTACGCCAATCAGGAAAAAGCCGAAGTCGATTTGGTATTTTCCGGTCATACGCACGGCGGACAACTGTTTCCGTTTAATCAGGTCGGCAAGTGGATTGGCGCCAATGACATGATTTACGGTCACGAAAAGCGCGGCAAAACGAATTTTATTGTCACGTCGGGAATTTCCGATTGGGCCATAAAGTTCAAAACCGGCACCAAATCAGAATATACGGTTATCCGTTTGGTAAAAAGTGAAGACTGATTTTGAATACGGTCTTATCTGTCGGCTTTTAAAATGCAAATACCCCTTGTTATCCGTGTAACAAGGGGTATTTTTTAAGAAGAAGTTTCGGTGTTGACGTTTTGATAATCTTCCACCGTGGCGCCGAATGAAATTACGGCGTTTGCGGTGTAAAAGGATACTCGAACAAGTATCGTTCCGATGTGATGTTCATTCAGATCTTCGACGTTAATGGTCAAGTCATAATAAGAACGGCTATGACTTTCTTCATCGCTTTTCATTTTTTCTGTTCCGATATATACCGACGAATAGGTAAAATGATGGTACACGTCAGATGGTGTTTCCGAACCGTCAGAACGAACGGCAGAAACCACATCGCGCGTAAACACAATCGGTACAAAAATGCCTTGATAGCCAATGTAAGTACAAATCGTCCATTCACGAACAACATAGGCGGAAGTTTTCTTCTTCAGCGTCTGTGAAAGCACTTCACTTCTGAGAGTTTTTGCAGACGAAAAATCAACCTCATCAGCCCTTTTGCAAAGTGTGTCGGCAACGTCGATAACTTCGTAACCTTCAGCAACCTTTACAGAATCGAGCTCAATAAACTGCTCCTCATCACCTGCCACAACTACTGCGGTGTTTCCTTTAACTTCCAAAACCGTTGACGGCTTTGTTTCGTCAAGCAAACAGTCCACATCAGTACAGCTTACAACAACAGTGGCTGTCATAAGCAAGAACAATAGTTTTTTAATCATAATCGCAGTAATTTGGTTAATGCAGCGTCAGTATAACAAATAAATTCTAAAAAATCAACAACTTATTTTATTTATAAAAAAAAGGCGACAGCACGCTGTCGCCTTTGGTTATTAAGGGATGGGTTTATTTAAACAAACCGCCAACGCCGTCGGCAATGCCTTTAACGCCGGAGGTCACGCCGTCAACGGCAGCACCGGCACCTTCAACGGCTGCGCCGGCTGCTTTACCCGCACCGCCAACAACGGCACCGGCAGCCTGACCGGCCGTATCAACCGCCGCACCGGCCAAATCGCCGACACCGCCGAGAATGCTGCTTAAATCTGCCTTCGAAACCACATTGGTGGTGGATTTTAAAATTTCTTGGAAAATGCGGATTAAGCCGCTTTCAATCGAGATACCCTGTTTTTCGGTTCCGAGATTGTTAACGGTAATCGTCGGCAACGGTAAAGTCAGCGATTGCGAAACGCCGAGCAGATTAGCCGCCACGGTTGCCGAACCGTCAGTAATTACTACTTTTTTAATGGCCAAGTTATAATTTTTGGCATTCGGATCTTTCGGTTCCGGCGCTTTTTGAGCCGAAGCCGAGTTTTTATTCAAATTGGCCGTTAAATCATCCACGTTGTTTTTGGTGAAGTTCATCAGCTCATAGGTCACTTCCGGCTTATCAATCCGCACTTCATCAATCACGATGGTTTCGTTTTTGATGCTTTTATCGGTGGCGTTTTTAATCACGCGGACAATCGAGTCTTTATTGACCTTAACGGCGATATTGCCGAGTTTAATGATATGGGATTGCGTATAATCTTTCGGGTTTCCGACGGTAATGTTGCCGATACTGCCGTTGCCGTCGCTGAGGGCAAGATGAATGGCGCCGATATCGACGTTTGTGCCGGTGGCCGCCGAGCCGTAGGTATGAACCAAATCGCGCACAATGCTTTTCCAGCCGCCGTAGTTATAGTAATAGTAAATACCGCCGGCTGCCAGCAAAATCAACAGCACAACCGTGCATATAACCCATTTTAATATTCTCCAAACAATATTTTTCTTTTTCTTTTTGGCCGGCTGATTGTCGGTCTTTTGTTTCTCATTTTTAGCCATAATGCTCTCCTTTGAAAAATCCTTTCTGAGTTTTTTTTAATAAAAATGGTGTAAGAATGCAAATAAATTATTGTCTTTATGCAGAATTTATGTAAGATGCTGAACGGAGAGCAAAATGCGCAAAATAATATATTTGGTCATTATTTGTTTATTGGTCGGTTGCAAACCGGCGGAAAACTATACGTTGAGCATCGTTCATACCAACGATTTGCACGCGCATCTGTTGCCTTTTAATGACCACGAAGATTGTGCACCCGACAGCGAATGTTTGGGCGGTTTTGCGCGCATTGCTGCTTTTATGAATCAGGAAAAAAAGCAAAATCCCGCGACTTTGTTTTTGGATGCCGGCGACCGTTTTACCGGCACGGCGTTTTACGCTTTAACCAAGAGCCGTTTTTTATTGCCGCTGTTTAAAATGATGCCTTATGATGCGGCGGCGCTCGGCAATCATGAATTTGATGATAATCTTGATGAAACGATTTCCTTTATCAGCCAATGGCCGGTGCCGACTGTGGCGGCCAATCTTAAAATATCGCCGCGTGAAAAGTTGTATCAGCATATTCGGTCGTCGGTGGTGGTTGAAAAAAACAAGCGCAAAATCGGCATTGTCGGTGTGATTACGCCGGAAATTAACGTGCTCGGCGAACGGCAAATCAGCGTGATGCCGATTAAAAAATCGGTGGCCGCCGAGGTCAAAAAGCTGAAAAGGCAAAAGGTTGATATTATTGTTGTGCTGTCGCACATCGGGTTGTCTGAGGATGTGAAGCTGGCCAAAGCGGTGCCGGATATTGATATTATTGTCGGCGGTCATTCGCATTCGCTGCTCATCAACGATAAAAACAATCCGATCCGCCGTGCCGGTTATCCGATGGTCATGAACGGCGGTCGGACTTTGATTGTTTCCTGCGGTTTAGGCGGGCAATATGTCGGCAAGTTGCAGGCAGAATTTGATGCCAAGGGGCATATTATCGGCTTTTCCGGCGATGCCATGGCGATGTCATCGGCAATTCCGAACGATGCGCAGGCCGAAAAGATTATTGACGAGGCAAGCGGCTATTTACAGGGCGTGTTGCATGAAAAAATCGCCACTTTGCCGCAAACATACGGCTATACAGAGGGCAAAAATTATTGCAGCGAAGAATGTGCGGTAGGGGAGTATTTGTCGTTTTTGTTGGCGCGCGAACATCCCAAAGTTGATGCGGTGTTGATAAACTCGGGATCCATTCGCAGTATGTTGTCGGCAGGGGAGATGACTTACAGTCATTTGCTTGATTTTTATCCTTATGATTCGCCGGCGGTGATTTTGAAACTGAGCGGCGCCGAATTAAAGAATTATCTGCGCCACGGCATTGCCCACTATCACAAGCGCGACAAAACCAACGAGTTGTTGCAAACGTTCGGGGTGCAATATGCGTTTACCACCGACAATAAAGAGGTTTTGAATGTAAAGGTCGGGGGCAAGCCGCTTGATATGAAGAAAACTTATAAGGTTTTGACCTCATTGTTTTTGGCCGACGGCGGCGACGGCTATCCGATGAAACCGTTTGAAGATACCGGGCTGACAATAAGGGAAATTCTGGTAAAACAGCTGAAAAATGAGCAGAATTTGCGTTATAAACCGCAAAGAAATGTGCAAATTTTTCAAAAATAATAAAAAAGTTGTTGCAATTAAAAATAATCTGTTTTATACAGAGTGAAGTTTACGACGCGTGCGTAGCTCAGTTGGCTAGAGCAACTGACTCTTAATCAGTGGGTCCAGGGTTCGAATCCCTGCGCGCGTACCAATAAAAAAAACCGTCCGAAAGGGCGGTTTTTTTATTGTTCGCCGTGTAGCGGATCGAACCCTGGGAAAGGATTTCGACGACGAAAGAGAGGCGGGCGTTAGAACGCCGGTGAGCTTGAGCGAACGAATGAGGAGAACGAAGCGAAGCGCCGTTAATCCTCAAGCGCGTACCAATAAAATCAAAGGTTTCAAAAATTCTGAAACCCTTTAATTTTTTCCGGTGCCTCACTGGTGCCTCAAATTTAGCCGCAAAAAAGGCACCGATTAAAAAATAAATCGGTGCCTTAAAATGTACGTTTCGGATTTGCGATGTTACTTTTCTATATTCACACCGTTAATCAATATCACTTTATCTTTTC
>JAGCYN010000097.1 GCA_017960745.1 Alphaproteobacteria bacterium
CAGATTGGAGCCGCCGCCCAAAACAAAAACTTTTTCGTTCTGCGGTTTATGTTGCAAAAAAAACGCTAAGTCATCTTCATCAGCCGGCAAATACATCACCTCGGCAGCGCCACCGACGTTCAACCGCGTATATTTTTTCAGCGATTCGTTATATTTGTATTCGCCTCTGACCGCCGGTAATGCTATGTTACAAACCTTATTCATCAAAACATATCCTTATCTTCAGACGCCGTATTCTGACGCGTAATGGCTAACAACATGCCGATTTCGATAGCACTGCTTAACAGCGATGAACCGCCGTAAGAAATAAACGGCAGCGTCATACCTTTAGTCGGGATAATATGCAAAGATGAAGCCATATTCACAAAGGCTTGCAAACCGATAGAGGCGGCCAAACCGACTTCGGCATACATCACAAACAAGTTGGTTTCTTTTAAGGCGGCGCGTAACGCTCTGACCACAATCACCATAAACAATGCAATGATAATCAGGCACAGCCAAACGCCGTATTCTTCACCGCTGACGGCAAAAATAAAGTCGGTATGCGCATCCGGAATCAAGAGTTTAACCGTACCTTCTCCCGGTCCGCGTCCCACCAGGTTGCCGTTTTGAAAAGCTTCCATTGCCCGATTGATTTGATAACTGGTTTCATCTTTACCGTACAGAAATTGTTCGATACGTGCATGGAAGTGCGGAAAAACAAAATAAAACGTTCCCAACGCCGCCACACCGCAAATAGCCAATGCCACCACAATAAACATCGGCAGTCCGGCCAAAAACAGTTGCAAACCGAAAACCGCCGTTACCAATAAAGTCATCCCGACATCCGGTTGTAACAACAGCAAAGCGGCCACAATAACATACAAGCCGGAAGCAATCAGCATTCCCGGAAAATAATCATATTTTTTGCCGCAATTCAACAGCCACGCCGTAACCACAATAAATATCGGTTTCATAAATTCCGAAGCCTGCAACGAAAAGCCGCAGACACTCATCCAACGCCGAGCACCTTTGGTTTCAAACCCAAAGAAAATCGTCAACACCAACAGCCCGACCAAAACCAAAAATCCGCCGATGGAAAAACGGCGTATCAGTTTTAAGCTGAACAGCGACAAAACAAAAATAGTAATCACCGAAGCAATGGCATAAGCAATTTGTTTTCTGACAAACCAATAATCATCAACATGAATCTTGCGCGCCACCGCTGGACTGGCCGTAATATCGAGCATAATGCCGATAATTAACAAAACCAGAGAAACCCCGAGAATCACTTTATCGACTGTCCACAGCCAGCGGGAAAAAGCATTATGATTTTGGCGCGAAATATTAACCATCAACCGCTCCGACTAAATAAAGATTAAACTGCCGACGGCAGCCAGCAATAAGGCCACACCCCAAAATGTCAGTACCACCTTCTTTTCCGGCCATCCGAGTTGTTCAAAGTGATGATGAATCGGTGCCATTCTGAAAAAGCGTTTACCGGTGCTTTTGAAATAAATAACCTGAATCATCACCGAAACGGTTTCGGCCACAAAAACACCGCCGACAATGGCTAAGATAATTTCATGTTTGGTCATTACTGCGATTGCGCCCAAAATAGCGCCCAGCGGCAACGAACCCGTGTCGCCCATAAACACTTGTGCTTTCGGCCGGTTAAAATATAAAAATCCGAGGCAGGAACCGATTAAAGACGCACACACCACTGCAATTTCGCCGCAACGCGGAATAAACAGCAAGTGATAATCAACCGCGTTGTGCAAACCGCAGTAATAAGCCACCGCCATAAAAAACGTAAACGAAATAATCAACAAACCGGAGGCCAAACCATCCAAACCATCGCTTAAATTCACAGCGTTGGACGTACCGGAAATCACCACCACGGCAAACGGCACATAAAGCCACGATAAATTCAAAAACAAATGCTGAAAATACGGAAAATCCAAAACCGTATTGATGCCGCGCGGCGTTGCCGCTGTAATAATACTGGCCGCTACCAGAGCCGTTAGAAATTGTAAAAACAGCTTCATTTTAGCGGTCATAGCGTTGGAATTCTGACGTTTAACTTTCCAATAATCATCAATAAAACCTGTCAAACCGTACATAATCAAAATCCCGATACTTACCCACACAAAATGGTAACGAATATTGGCATACATAAAAATGGAAAACAGCGACGTTCCCAAAATCAGCAATCCGCCCATTGTCGGTGTGCCTTTTTTAGTTTTCAAATGGCTTTGAGGACCGTCTTCACGGATCGGCTGTCCGGCTTTCTGCCAACCATGCAAATAGTTAATCAACGGTTTTCCGAAAATCAGGCTCAAAATCAAAGCGGTTAAAAAAGCCCAACAAACGCGCATGGCAACGGAAAATCCCATACTCATAAATGTGACCATTTTATTATCTCCAGATAGTTTTAAACGCAGTCTAGCGAAAATATCTAAAATAAGTCTTAAAAAAATCATCTTTTCTATTTAAATTTACGAGAATTTTACTATTATAGATTAAGTTTTGGTCAAATTTTAGGGATTATAGCCATGCGTAAGATTTTTTTACTTGCTTTAAGCTTGTGTTTATCAACTTCTGTTGCTGTTGCGGCCGATGAAAATATCTTTGGCGATTCGGACGATATATTTGATGAACAACCGCAACAAATTACAGCCGAAAATAAAGAGCAAAGCGTGCTGTCATCTTATTTGGACAGTAAATTACCGAGTATTGTCGCCCGCAACATCAAAAAACAAGAAAAAGTTTTTTGCTACACGGTTGAGTTTGCCGACCCTTCTTATGAAGGCTACATGGTTGATGAAATGGCTATTAAAGGTTCATGCGGCGAACTTTCCAAAGAAGGCAAGCAATTAATTGCAGACTCCATTTTAAGCAATGCCTCGCTCTTTTCCAACAGCGATGCCAACTGTAACGTTAAACCGCGAATTTTGTTGCGTTATGTCAACGGTATTGACCACACCGACATTCTGCTTTCGCACCCGTGTCCGGCGGTTATGTTCTTTAACGGACGTCACTTTGTCAGCTTAAATGCCAACCCGGGCGCCAACACGATTGAAAATATTATCAAAGCTTACGAAAGTTTGAACGAAAAATTCTTATCGCCGGCACTGCTCGGTCAGATGGTCGGCAACGGTCAGGTTATTACTCAAGACCAAAAAGAAATCGTTCGTCGTTTATCACCGACTGAAGCCCCGATTAAAAAGTGGAACACGGAGCCGCAGGTTGAAGAAAAACCGCAAAACAATACCAACGCAAAGGCAACCGGATGGAATAAATTAAAATAGTTAAAACAAATAGTTGATAGAGCATCTTATACTTTCAAAATAGGAAAAGAGGTATAAAAAATTGGCAGTTAAGTCAAAATTAAAATCAGCAGCAATTTATACCGATGCGCTTTATGCAGGCGCCACCGAAAGCGATGAACTGACCAAAATCTATCAGCAGGTCCGTCAACTTAAAGACTGGCGAGATGAAGATTGGCAACAATTATATCGGCTTGATAATCCGCTGTGGCCGGAAGCCGCCAAATATGACATTTTGAAAACCGTCTGCCGCCAAAAGAAATTCTGCACCGGTCTTTTAAATTTGATGAAAATATTGGCGCAAAAAAACGAATTGAATTTATTGCCGTTGATTGCACGCGAATTTATTCGTTTATATCAGCAAAAGCATAACATTGCCGAAATCAACGTCACAACCGTCATGCCGCTGACCAAAAAACAGGAACAACGGCTGATTGAAAAGTTAGAAGCCATATTCCATAAAGATATTGTCTTAAATTACACCATCGATTCGCAGATTATCGGCGGCTTGGTGCTGGAATGCGGCACCTATTTGATTGACGCTTCCATACGCTGTAAGCTCAATTCCTTGGAAAAGATAATGAAAGGAACTCAATAATGTCTGTACAAGCAGATGAAATATCTTCAATTTTGAAAGAAAAAATTGCGCAGTTTAATTTAAGTGCGGATATGTCAGAGGTCGGACAGGTTTTATCGGTCGGCGACGGTATCGCACGCGTTTACGGTCTGGATAAAGTTCAGCTCAACGAAATGGTTGAATTTGCGAACGGCGTCAAAGGGATGGCTTTGAACTTAGAAGAAAACAGCGTCAGTGTGGTGCTGTTCGGTTCGGATGCCGGCATCAAAGAAGGTGATGCCGTCAAAAGAACCGGCACCATTGTCAGCGTTCCGGTCGGTAAAGAACTTCTCGGCCGCGTGGTCGATGCCCTCGGAAACCCGATTGACGGTTTGGGTGAAATCAAGGCCCGCAAAACCAGTTACGCCGAACTGAAAGCACCGGGAATTATCCAAAGACGCAGCGTTTGCGAACCTGTACAAACAGGCTTAAAAATTATTGATTCGCTGATCCCGATCGGTCGCGGCCAACGTGAATTGATTATCGGCGACCGCCAAACCGGCAAAACATCGATTATCGTCGATACCATCATTAACCAAAAAAAGCTCAATGATGCCGCCAAAACCGACAAAGAAAAACTGTTTTGCGTGTATGTGGCCATCGGGCAAAAACGTTCGTCGGTGGCACGCGTGGTGAAAACCTTACGCGACCACGGCGCTATGGATTACACGATTGTGGTTGCCGCAACCGCTTCCGAAGCGGCACCGCTGCAATTTTTAGCCCCTTATTCCGGTGCTGCCATGGGTGAATATTTCCGTGACAACGGTATGCATGCCATCATCTTTTATGATGACTTATCCAAACAAGCGGTTGC